>CAJZLM010000187.1:0-3103 GCA_916050595.1 Streptococcus mitis
TCGCTACATGTTACTATCAGTTTAGTCTATTATACCATAAAAAACATCCGACTTGCGACCTATTTTTAAATTTTTTTGACTTTTTTCGTCATTTTCGTACTTTTTTCTTGACAAAATGAAATTTACAGCCATTCTTGATATTTCTTGATATAGATTTTTTTCACAATTGTCACGCTAATCATATACAAAATAATGATGAAAAGTAAAAAGATGAAATAAATCGGTTTTAAAGGAGTTAGATGAAGTAGGATTGCGAGTGGACTGTAGGGAAGGAAGGTCACAAAGGCTGCAGCCAATAAGGTTGTCACAAGGACTAGCCAAGCTGGACGACTTTGTAAAAAGGGAATTTTGGCTGAACGCAGCATATGGATAACCATGGTCTGTGACCACATGGACTCGATAAACCAACCTGTCTGAAACAAGACAATAAATTCTACGGCAGACTCCGCTCCATGGACATAGGCTTGACCTGTCGTCATGGGTACAATGATAAAATAGAGCAAAATAAAGGTCAAAATATCAAAGGCAGAAGAAATAGGCCCCATCCAAACCATGAAACGTGTGATGGACTTAGCTTCCCAGGTATGCGGATTTCTCAAAAAATCTTTATCCACCTTGTCAAAAGGCAAGGCAATACAAGACAAATCATAGACTAGATTTAGGATAATCAAATGGACTGGTGCCATTGGTAAAAATGGTAAAAAGATTCCAGAGACCAATAGGGATAAGATATTTCCAAAATTAGAACTCACTGTCATTTTGATATATTTGGTCATATTGGCATAGACCTTACGACCTTCAACCAGTCCTTTTTCAAGCACCATGAGATCCTTATCAAGTAGGATAACATCAGCTGTTTCTTTGGCAATATCTACTGCTGTATCAACAGAAATCCCCACATCTGCAACTTTCATAGAAGGAGCATCATTGATTCCATCTCCCATATAGCCGACAGCATGACCATTAGCCTTAAATTGCAAAATAATTCGTGCTTTTTGGTCAGGAGAAAGTTTGGCAAAGACTGTTACCTCCTCCACGGCTTGAGCCAATTCTTGATTACTCATCTGATCAATTTCAGATCCTAACAGCATCTGATTGATATCCAAACCAACCTTTTCACAGACTGCTTGGGTAACTTTTTCGTTGTCTCCCGTCAAAATTTTTGTTTGAACTCCATGTTCTAACAGAGCCTTAATTGCTGGTGCTGCAGATGGTTTAGGAGGATCTAGGAAGGCTAAATAACCAGTTAGAATCATATCCCCTTCATCATCAACTGTATAGGCATGACCTTCCCTCAAACCTGACTTATAGGCCACTCCCAAGACACGTAAACCTTGTTGATTTAGTTGTCGGACTTCTGCTAAAATTTCTTCTCTAATAACATCTGTCAAGGGAGTAATCACTCCTTGATATTCCGCATAACTGGAAATCGTCAACATTTCCTCTAGGGCACCCTTGGTTACCAAACTAACAACTTCGTGTTCATCCTTAACGATAACACTCATCCGTCTACGTTCAAAATCAAAGGGAAGCTCATCTATTTTTTGAAAAGTTTGATCCAGATTTTGTAAGAGGGTGTGTTCTTTGGCTTCCTTTTCAGTCCGTTTGATGATAGCTCTGTCCATCAAATTTTTCAAGCCCGTTTGAAAATAAGAATTGAGATAAGCTCGTCTCAAGACGGTCAAATCCAAGCGTCCGTGGATGTCCAAGGGATATTCAAGGACAATTTCGTCTTGGGTTAGAGTTCCTGTCTTATCTGTACACAAAATATCAATCGCCCCTAAGTCCTGTATGGCATTGAGTTTCTTGATAACCACTTTTTCCTTGGCCATAATGATGGAGCCTTTTGCTAGACTGGCCGTGATAATCATAGGAAGCATCTCAGGTGTTAATCCGACACCAACACTCAAAGCAAATACGCCAGCTTCCAGCCAGTCACCATCTGTTAAACCATTGGACAAGAAAACGATGGGCACCATGACCAGCATCAAACGAATCAAGAGCCACGAAATACTATTCATCTCCCGCTCAAACGAAGTAGGCTCTTCATAGGTGTTCAAAGTCTGCTCAATGGCTCCCATCATGGTATCATCACCAACTGCTAAAACCACGGCCTTGGCACTACCAGATAAGACATTGGTTCCCATAAAGGCGAGCGCTTCTGCTTCTAGCAGACTATCAGATTGTTGAACTGTTGCCTTGGTCAAGGCCAATTTTTCAACCGATTCACTTTCACCTGTCAAGCCCGACTGTTGTACAAAGAAATCGCGCGACTCAAATAAAAGAAGATCTGCTGGAATCATGTCTCCAGCGCTTAATTTAACCACGTCACCCACTACCAAATCATCGATAGGTACTTCTTGGATTTCTCCTTGACGAATGACAGTCGCTGTGTTGACAATCATTTTTGATAGATTAGTCGCAGCCTTATCACTACGGAGTTCTTGGACAAAGCGTATGCCACCAGAAATGAGGACTAGGACAACGATGATAATGGAAGTTGTCGGATCTTCTTGACCTGGTTTTGCCAACCAGACATTGGTCACCAAGGAAATCACGGCGATGACCAGTAAGATGATCGTAAAAGGATTGATAATGGATTCGTAAATCTTTTTGAGGATACTTTCTTCTTGACCCTTTGTGATGGTATTTTCGCCATATAGGTCACGATTTTTCTCCACCTGCTCCTCAGTCAAGCCTGTTAGACTTGTCTTATAAAAAGATAGAGTTTCGTTTAAAGATGTATGAATAGCTGTTGCTAATCTTTCTTTTGTAGTTTTCATTGGTTTCTCCTATCTGTATGAATGATGTGTTTCATACACAGAGACCAATCACTTTATAAGGGCAGAATGACACAAATCAGCGATTGGCTGTGTATGTGCGGTTCCGGATGATCGTCAATTTGCATCGTCTATCTCCTTTCTTTGATTTAAACAGTAGAAAATCCCACCATAAAATGGCAGGATTAAAAAACTAATTATCTGTTTTTCGTTCAAGCTTTAACTCCATAGGGCAATGTAATGAGCTTAGTCTTGGCCTTCGCGACCAGGACTGTTGACCAACGAGTAGTGTCTCCACTGCTTTGCGGTAGTCATCCGTATCC
>CAJZLM010000188.1:0-3087 GCA_916050595.1 Streptococcus mitis
AACGCAAATTGCTGGTTTTGAGTTTGACAATTGTTTGATGAATGCAGCAGGTGTGGCTTGTATGACGATAGAGGAGCTGGAAGAGGTTAAAAACTCAGCGGCAGGAACTTTTGTGACCAAGACAGCGACCTTGGACTTTCGTCAGGGAAATCCTGAGCCACGCTATCAAGATGTTCCACTTGGTTCTATCAACTCTATGGGCTTACCGAATAATGGCTTAGACTATTATTTGGACTATCTTTTGGACTTGCAGGAAAAAGAGCCAAACCGAACTTTCTTCCTATCTCTAGTCGGTATGTCTCCAGAGGAAACCCATACTATCTTGAAAAAAGTCCAAGAGAGTGAGTTTCGTGGTCTGACTGAGCTAAATCTCTCCTGTCCAAATGTTCCAGGTAAACCTCAGATTGCCTATGATTTTGAGACAACAGACCGGATTTTGGCAGAGGTATTTGCCTACTTCACCAAACCTCTTGGAATTAAATTGCCACCATATTTTGACATTGTTCACTTTGACCAAGCGGCAGCTATTTTCAATAAGTATCCTCTTAAGTTTGTCAACTGCGTCAACTCTATCGGAAACGGCCTTTATATAGAAGATGAGTCTGTCGTTATTCGTCCTAAAAATGGTTTCGGTGGCATAGGTGGCGAGTATATCAAACCGACTGCTCTAGCTAATGTTCACGCCTTTTATCAACGTTTAAATCCTCAAATCCAAATCATCGGAACAGGTGGCGTTCTGACTGGTCGTGATGCCTTTGAACATATCCTCTGTGGAGCTAGTATGGTGCAGGTGGGAACTACCCTTCACAAAGAAGGAGTTGGTGCTTTTGATCGTATTACCAATGAACTGAAAGCAATCATGGCGGAAAAAGGGTACGAAAGCCTAGAAGATTTCCGTGGGAAATTGCGCTATATTGATTAAATTCATTAAAAAATCAGAAGAAAGGAGAGAAGATGCTAGCCATTGAAGAAAGTCAGAAGTTGACTTTATCAAATTTACCTAGTCTGAGCCTATTTACAGGGACAGATCAGGGTCAGTTTGAAGTGATGAAGAGTCAAGTGTTGAAACAGATTGGTTATGATTCTGCAGACCTCAACTTTGCCTACTTTGATATGAAAGAAGTGGTTTATAAGGATGTAGAACTGGAGTTGGTCAGCCTTCCTTTCTTTGCGGATGAGAAAATCGTAATATTGGATCATTTTGTCGATATCACGACTGCTAAAAAGCGCTTTTTGACAGATGATGAGCTCAAGTCATTTGAGGAATACCTTGATAATCCTTCACCAACAACCAAGTTGTTAATCTTTGCAGAAGGAAAACTGGATAGTAAAAGACGGTTGGTTAAATTACTTAAGCGTGATGCCAAGGTCTTTGATGCAGTAGAAGCCAAAGAACAAGAATTGCGCCAGTATTTCCAAAAGTGGAGTCAGACACAAGGTCTTCAGTTTGTGGGGCAATCCTTTGAAAATCTACTCATCAAGTCTGGTTTTCAATTTAGTGAAATCCAGAAAAATCTCTTTTTTTTGCAGTCTTATAAGTCCGACGGCGTGATTGAGGAGAAGGATATTGTCGAGGCTATTCCTAAGACTCTGCAGGACAATATTTTTGATTTGACTCAGCTTATTTTAGCTAAGAAGATTGACCTGGCCCGTGACCTGGTTAGAGATTTGACCTTGCAAGGGGAGGATGAAATCAAGCTCATAGCTGTCATGTTAGGACAGTTTCGTACCTTTACCCAAGTGAAGATTTTATCAGAGACTGGTCAGACGGAATCGCAGATTGCAAGCAGTCTGGGAACTTATTTGGGGCGCAACCCTAATCCTTATCAAATCAAGTTTGCATTGAGAGATTCGAGAGGGATTTCCTTGGCTTTTCTCAAGCGAGCGATTTCTTATTTGATTGAAACAGACTACCAGATTAAGACAGGTGTCTATGAAAAAAGTTATTTGTTTGAAAAGGCACTCTTGCAGATTGCGACAGAGGCAAATTGAGCAAAAAACTTGAAAAAAGAGGATGATTGCGTTATCATTTTCATATAGAAAGAAAAAGAGGTATTACAGATGGCTATTATCTTACCAGATCTTCCATATGCATACGACGCTTTGGAACCATACATCGATGCTGAAACAATGCACTTGCACCATGACAAACACCATCAAACTTATGTCAACAACGCTAATGCAGCTCTTGAAAAACACCCTGAAATCGGTGAAGACCTTGAAGCTTTGCTTGCTGATGTAGAATCTATCCCAGCTGATATCCGCCAAGCGCTTATCAACAATGGTGGTGGACACTTGAACCACGCTCTTTTCTGGGAATTGATGACTCCTGAGAAAACAGCTCCTTCAGCAGAACTTGTAGCAGCAATCGATGCAACATTTGGTTCATTTGAAGAGTTCCAAGCAGCCTTTACAGCAGCAGCTACAACTCGCTTCGGTTCTGGATGGGCTTGGTTGGTTGTCAACAAAGAAGGAAAACTTGAAGTAACTTCAACAGCAAACCAAGACACACCAATCTCAGAAGGTAAAAAACCAATCTTGGGCTTGGACGTTTGGGAACATGCTTACTACGTGAAATACCGCAACGTGCGTCCTGACTACATCAAAGCTTTCTTCTCAGTCATTAACTGGAACAAGGTAGACGAGCTTTACGCAGCAGCTAAATAAAAAATATGGAGGGAAGAGTCAATCTTCTCTTTTTAAGGTTATAAAGCAGAAGTCTGACAAAATCGTCAGACTTTTTTCATTTTTATGAGAAACGTGCTAACTGCTAGAAATTATGGTAGAATAAAGTATTAAGTAATCGTGGAAAAAGGATATCTATGCGAAAAGAAATTGCACCTGAATTATACAACTATAACAAGTTTCCTGGTCCTGAGTTCCATTTACACGGGGACAAGGTTGAAACGGAAGGGATAGCTTTTTCCTTGGTGGAAAATATCAAGGATGCCTTTGATGTGACGGCTTTTAATCAGCGTTTTTCAGAAGTCTTAACCAAGTTTGATTATATTGTGGGAGACTGGAGCAACGAACAGCTTCGCCTACGCGGTTTTTACAAGGATGACCGAACAGAAGAAAAACTTGAAA
>CAJZLM010000189.1:0-3084 GCA_916050595.1 Streptococcus mitis
CTGGGCTTTTGGAGTGGAACCAGACCTTTTAGCAGATTTGGTTTTAAAAGGCGAAAAAAAAGCAACAGCATCAGCCTACGACCTTTATGCACTAGAAGCCGAGTCTCTTCCTCAAGAAGGAACTTTTGATGTCATTTTGGATAGTCAAAATCAGGCTGTCTGTATTGTTGAAATTACAAAGGTTTCTGTCCAGCCCTTCCATCAAGTTTCTGCTCAACATGCCTTTAAGGAAGGGGAAGGTGACAAATCCCTAGCCTATTGGCGTCAGGTTCATGAGGATTGTTTCGCCGAGTGGCTGAAAGAAGCAGGACTGACTTTTACACCTGAAAGCAAGGTTGTTTTAGAAGAATTTAGCAAGGTCTACCCACTGTAGACTATTAGAAGGAAGAAAGTTTGGAAAATCACCGTCCAATCCTTTTTTCTCAAGTAAAACATGATATAATAAGTTTGTTTGAAGAAGAGTAGCAGCTCTTAAACTTAGAATAGGAGAAAACTATGCAAGCAGTTGAACATTTTATTAAGCAATTTGTTCCTGAACACTATGATTTATTTTTAGACTTGAGTCGTGAGACCAAGACATTTTCTGGGAAGGTGACCATTACTGGTCAAGCACAGAGTGACCGTATTTCCCTGCACCAAAAAGACTTGGAAATCTCTTCTGTAGAAGTTGCAGGTCAAGCTCGTCCATTTACAGTTGATCACGAAAATGAAGCCCTTCATATCGAATTGGCTGAGGCTGGTCAAGTTGAAGTGGTTCTTGCTTTTTCAGGTAAAATCACAGACAACATGACAGGGATTTACCCTTCTTATTACACAGTTGATGGAGTGAAAAAAGAAGTCTTGTCTACTCAGTTCGAGAGCCATTTTGCGCGTGAAGCCTTCCCATGTGTGGATGAGCCAGAAGCCAAAGCAACTTTTGACCTTTCTCTACGTTTTGACCAAGCAGAAGGTGAATTGGCCTTGTCAAACATGCCGGAGATAGATGTTGAAAACCGTAAGGAAACGGGTATCTGGAAGTTTGAGACAACACCTCGCATGTCTTCTTACTTGTTAGCCTTTGTTGCGGGTGATTTGCAAGGTGTGACGGCTAAAACTAAAAACGGTACCCTTGTAGGTGTCTACTCAACCAAAGCCCACCCACTATCTAACCTTGATTTCTCACTGGATATCGCTGTTCGCTCTATCGAGTTTTACGAAGATTACTATGGAGTTAAGTATCCAATCCCTCAATCTCTCCACATCGCTCTTCCTGACTTCTCAGCTGGAGCTATGGAAAACTGGGGTCTTGTGACCTACCGTGAAGTTTACTTGGTTGTGGATGAGAACTCTACCTTTGCCAGCCGTCAACAAGTTGCCCTTGTTGTGGCCCATGAATTGGCTCACCAATGGTTTGGTAACCTCGTAACTATGAAATGGTGGGATGACCTTTGGCTCAATGAAAGCTTTGCTAACATGATGGAGTACGTCTGTGTGGATGCAATTGAACCAAGCTGGAATATCTTTGAAGATTTCCAAACAGGTGGTGTTCCGTCTGCCTTGAAACGTGATGCGACTGATGGTGTTCAGTCTGTTCACGTCGAAGTTAAACATCCAGATGAAATCAATACGCTCTTTGACGGAGCTATCGTCTATGCCAAAGGAAGTCGCCTCATGCACATGCTTCGCCGTTGGCTAGGTGATGCCGATTTTGCCAAAGGTTTGCATGCTTACTTTGAAAAACATCAGTACAGCAATACAATTGGTCGTGACCTTTGGGATGCTCTTGGTCAAGCGTCTGGACGTGATGTCGCAGCCTTCATGGATTCTTGGTTGGAACAACCTGGTTATCCAGTTCTCACTGTCAAAGTTGAAAATGATGTCTTGAAGATTTCACAAAAACAATTCTTTATCGGTGAGCACGAAGACAAGAACCGTCTCTGGGTTGTGCCACTAAACAGCAACTGGAAAGGCTTGCCTGATACACTCGAAACTGAAAGCATCGAAATCCCTGGCTACGCAGCCCTTCTTGCAGAAAACAAAACAGCACTTCGTCTCAATACAGAAAATACAGCCCACTACATTACAGACTATCAAGGAGACTTGTTAGATGCTGTTCTTGCTGACCTAGTTGAGCTTGATAACACAAGTAAACTGCAGATCGTTCAAGAACGTCGTCTGCTTGCTGAAGCAGGGCACATTTCTTATGCTGACTTGCTTCCAGTCCTTGATAAACTTGCTAAGGAAGAATCTTACCTTGTCGTTTCAGCTGTTTCTCAAGTAATTTCTGCCCTTGAGCGCTTTATCGATGAAGGAACAGAAGCTGAAAGAGCCTTCAAAGCCTTGGTTGCTAAATTGGCTCGTCATAATTATGACCGTCTTGGTTTTGAAGCTAAAGACGGAGAATCAGATGAGGATGAATTGGTTCGTCAGTTGGCTGTTTCTATGATGATTCGCTCAAACGATGCAGAAGCTAGTCAAGTCGCTAGCCAAATCTTCGCGACTCACAAGGAGAATCTTGCAGGACTTCCAGCAGCTATTCGCTCACAAGTTCTGATCAATGAGATGAAACATCATGAGGCTAAAGACTTGTTAGCACTTTATCTTGATACTTATACTCACGCAACAGATGCTGTCTTTAAACGTCAGTTGGCAGCAGCTCTTGCATACAGTACAGATGCGGATAATATCCAAAACTTGATTACTTCTTGGAAGGACAAATTTGTGGTTAAACCACAGGACTTGTCTGCTTGGTACTTCCAGTTCTTAAGCCATCAGGCAACTCAGGAAACAGCATGGTCTTGGGCTCGTGAAAATTGGGCTTGGATTAAGGCAGCTCTTGGTGGAGATATGAGCTTTGATAGCTTTGTTATCCTTCCTGCTCACGTATTTAAGACTCAGCAACGCTTGGCAGAGTACAAGGAATTCTTTGAACCGCAACTTTCTGACCTTGCTCTTAGCCGTAACATCGGTATGGGAATCAAGGAAATTGCAGCGCGTGTTGACTTGATTAACCGTGAAAAAACTGCAGTGGAAGCAGTCGTTCTTCAATACGGAAACGCATAAATAAGCCTAAAATAAAAAGAAAACTCAGCTATCTCATGTAAA
>CAJZLM010000190.1:0-3082 GCA_916050595.1 Streptococcus mitis
CCTAAAGCAGCCTTCTCCCTCCACTTTTTAGTATTTATTATAAGTAGTTGATTTTTTGCTGAAAACGGTTTATACTTAAACAGTCTTAAAGTTTTCTTAAACGAAAACTAAAACAAAAAAGGAGGAATGACAATAATGAGTATCGGAATCATTATTGCGAGCCACGGCGAATTTGCTGCGGGTATTCATCAGTCAGGATCTATGATCTTTGGTGAACAAGAAAAGGTTCAAGTTGTAACCTTTATGCCAAATGAAGGTCCTGATGATCTATACGCTAAGTTTAATAACGCTGTTGCTGCATTTGACGCAGAAGATGAGGTTCTAGTTTTGGCTGACCTTTGGAGTGGATCTCCATTTAACCAAGCTAGCCGCGTGATGGGAGAAAATCCTGAGCGTAAGTTTGCCATCATCACAGGACTTAACTTACCGATGTTAATTCAAGCCTACACAGAGCGCCTTATGGACGCTGCTGCAGGTGTAGAAAAAGTCGCTGCGAATATTATCAAAGAAGCCAAAGACGGCATCAAAGCTCTTCCAGAAGAGTTAAATCCAGTTGAAGAAGTTGCAAGTGCTGCAGCTGCTCCAGTTGCCCAAGCTGCTATTCCAGAAGGAACTGTTATCGGAGATGGAAAACTCAAAATCAACCTTGCTCGCTTAGACACTCGTCTCCTTCACGGTCAGGTTGCAACTGCTTGGACTCCAGATTCAAAAGCAGACCGTATCATCGTTGCTTCAGATAACGTAGCAAACGACGATCTTCGTAAAGAATTGATTAAACAAGCTGCTCCAAATAATGTCAGAGCCAATGTGGTGCCAATTCAAAAATTAATCGAGGTTTCAAAAGACCCACGCTTTGGAGAAACACATGCCCTTATCTTGTTTGAAACACCTCAAGATGCTCTTCGTGCAATCGAAGGTGGCGTGCCAATCAAGACTCTTAACGTAGGATCAATGGCTCACTCAACAGGTAAAACAATGGTCAACAACGTTTTGTCTATGGACAAAGATGACGTTGCTACATTTGAAAAAATGCGTGACCTCGGTGTTGAATTTGACGTGCGTAAAGTACCAAACGACACGAAAAAAGATTTGTTTGACTTGATTAATAAAGCCAACGTTCAATAATAGACATCAATAACTATCGAAGAATTCTAAGAAAATTTTTCACTTTATTATCATTAAATAGAAAAGGAATAAAACCATGTCAGATATTTCAATTATTTCTGCTGTCTTGGTTGTAGTTGTTGCCTTCCTTGCAGGTCTTGAAGGTATCCTCGACCAATTCCAATTCCATCAACCAATCGTCGCATGTACCCTTATCGGACTTGCAACTGGTAACCTCGAAGCAGGTGTTATGCTTGGTGGATCACTTCAAATGATCGCCCTTGGTTGGGCAAACATCGGAGCTGCCGTAGCTCCTGACGCTGCTCTTGCATCTGTTGCCGCAGCAATCATCTTGATTAAAGGTGGTAACTTTACTACTGAAGGTATCGCCGTTGCAACAGCAACAGCTATCCCTCTTGCCGTAGCTGGACTTTTCTTGACAATGATTGTTCGTACAATCTCAGTTGGTTTGGTTCACACTGCTGACGCTGCTGCTAAAGAAGGAAATATTGCGGCTGTTGAACGTGCTCACTTTATCGCACTACTTCTTCAAGGTCTTCGTATTGCAATCCCTGCTGCCTTCCTTATCGCTATCCCAGCTTCTGCCGTTCAAGATGCTCTTAAATTGATGCCAGACTGGTTGAACGGTGGTATGGCTGTCGGTGGTGCTATGGTCGTTGCCGTTGGTTACGCTATGGTTATCAACATGATGGCAACTCGTGAAGTATGGCCATTCTTCGCTATCGGTTTCGTGCTTGCTGCCGTGTCAGATATTACTCTAATCGGATTTGGTGCTATCGGTGTTGCTATCGCTCTTATCTACCTTCACCTTTCTAAAACTGGTGGAAATGGTGGCGGAGGAGCCGCAACTTCTAACGACCCAATCGGCGATATCCTAGAAGACTACTAAGATAAGAAAGGACTGAAAACATCATGACTGAAAAACTTCAATTAACTAAATCAGATCGTAAAAAAGTTTGGTGGCGTTCAACTTTCTTACAAGGTTCTTGGAACTATGAACGTATGCAAAACTTGGGTTGGGCTTACTCATTAATTCCAGCTCTTAAAAAACTCTACACTAAAAAAGAAGATCAAATCGCTGCTCTTGAACGCCATCTTGAGTTCTTCAACACTCACCCATACGTAGCCGCTCCAATCATGGGGGTTACTCTTGCACTTGAAGAAGAACGTGCTAACGGTGTTGAAATTGATGACGCTGCTATCCAAGGGGTTAAAATCGGTATGATGGGACCTCTTGCTGGTATCGGTGACCCAGTATTCTGGTTTACAGTTCGTCCTATCCTTGGAGCTCTTGGTGCATCACTTGCTGCATCTGGTAACTTGGTTGGTCCACTTCTCTTCTTCTTCGGATGGAATGCGATCCGTATGGCCTTCCTATGGTACACACAAGAGTTTGGTTACAAAGCTGGATCTGAAATCACTAAAGACATGTCTGGTGGTATCTTGAAAGACATCACTAAAGGTGCTTCTATCCTTGGTATGTTCATCCTTGCCGTCCTTGTACAACGTTGGGTATCGATTAACTTCACTGTTAACCTTCCTGGTAAACAATTGGCTGAAGGTGCCTACATCAAATTCCCAGAAGGACCTGTATCAGGTGCTGAATTGAAAGGTATCCTTGGTCAAGCACTTGGTGGATTGAGCTTGGATAGCGTTCAACCACAAACCCTGCAAGGTCAGTTAAACTCATTGATTCCAGGATTGATGGGACTTCTCCTTACTTTCCTTTGCATGTGGTTGCTTAAGAAAAAAGTATCACCAATCTCAATCATCCTTGCACTCTTTGCAGTAGGTATCGCAGCTCGTTTCTTCGGTATCATGTAATCTTGGTGAGAATGTACAAACAAAAAAAGAATCAGGTTTATCACCTGATTCTTTTGGCTCTTTGTCAAATAGTGTTGATGAAGAACCTAATGAAAAAAGAATCCAACAAAAATTGGACTACCTGTCTCCGGTT
>CAJZLM010000191.1:0-3060 GCA_916050595.1 Streptococcus mitis
ACTATCTGAGTGAATTGGACGACTGGAACAAAATTGAGGTCAATATCTTTTCATCTATCCTGCCTCACTTTTCAATCGAATTTTTAGATTACAGGCTCTACCACTTATTAGATACTCTAAAAAAACAGACTGAATACCATTCAATCCGTACTGCTGACTACTATATTGCCTGCTTAAGAACTGCTATCAAGCATTACTCTGTTAATGGTTACTATGATAAGGCTGAGAATTTAGCAGTGAAGACTCTGGAAGTGATTAATACTTTTCCTCTACTGAGTACCAAGATGACAGAGATGATTAGCATTTCCATGGAACGTGCTAATAATTTTCTCAGACAAGACGATGTCAGAGGTCTAGAGCTTGCTAAGCATATCTTTGCCAGTCTTGATAACTTTGAAAAGGTCTATCCAAATCAACTTCTGACTCGAATGAGAGAGGATTTCTTTGTTACTGTCACACAGCTCAATCACACTGGACAGCCTTTAGATATCTAGTCTAAAAATCAAAAAAAGCTTGAGGAATCATGTATTTCCTCAGGCTTTTTCTTATCCTTTAAAGGTCACAATAGTCGCACCACTGCCTCCAGCATTTTGTGGAGCATAGCCAAAACTCTTGACATGTTTGTTTCTTTGTAGGTATTTGGTGACACCTTCACGGATGACACCTGTTCCGATACCATGAATGATATCAACTTGAGCCATATTGTTAAGCAGGGCTTGGTCGATAAAGGCATCTAGCTCATTCATAGCCTCTTCATAGCGCTTGCCTCGAATGTCCAGTCTGGCTCGAGGTCCTCGCCCAGAAGTTCGTTTCACAACATTGACCTGTTTCTTCTTGACTTGCTTTTCTTGCTGGGCTTGAACAAGGTCAAACTCTTTCTCTTCCAAAGTCATCTTAATCAAGCCAACTTGGGCTTCCCAGCGGCCATCTTTGAGTTGACTGGTCAAGGTACCACGCTGTCCATAACTGAGAACAACGATATCATCTCCCACCTTTGGAGCTCGTTTTTTCTTGGCCTTTTGAAGGACCTTGTTTTTAGACAAATCTACTTTTTCAGGAGCCAATTTTTTCAACTTGGCCTTGGCTTCAATGATTTCGTGGGGTTTGAGTTGAGATTTACTGTGGAGATTCTTGAGAATCTGGTCACTCTCACTTAGGGCCATGTCCACAATCTCAGCAGCCTGTTCACGCGCCTTGTTAAGCTCAGTTTCCTTTTCACGATTGAGCTCGTTGTAGAGTTTTTTGAGAGCACGATTCATCTTGAGATTTTCTTGCTCCACCTCACGGATATTGTCCAAGCGTTTACGGCTTTCCAGCGTCTGCTCTTCCAGTTGCTCAATAATCCGATTGACATCATTGTCCTGATCGACCTGCTGGCTGGCATCCCCTACAATAACTTCAGATAGGCCTAGACGTTTGGCAATTTCAAAGGCATTGCTTCGGCCAGGCACACCCTGCATAAATCGATAGGTCGGGCGAAGAGTCGCAGTATCAAACTCCATGCTGGCATTTTGCACAAAGGCTGTCTCTATACCATAGGCCTTGAGCTCCGGATAGTGGGTAGTCGCCATGGTCTTGACCTGACGCAGGCGAAGGTCCTCCAGAATAGCCATGGCAAGGGCGGCTCCTTCTTGAGGGTCTGTACCAGCCCCCAACTCATCCAAGAGTAAGAGTGAATGTTGATTGACCTTGCCAAGAATATCCACAATATTGGTCATGTGACTAGAGAAGGTAGACAAGCTCTGCTCAATAGACTGCTCATCGCCAATATCAGCAAAGATTTCTTCAAAAATACCCACACGACTTCCCTTGTCTGCTAAAATCGGCAATCCTGACTGAGCCATAACCTGTGTCAAGCCCAGAGTTTTGAGCATGATGGTCTTACCACCTGTATTGGGACCTGTAATGACAATGGCTGTTAAATCTTGGCCAAAATGGACATCATTTGCGACCGCATTTTTGACCAAAGGATGGCAGACATGGAGCAATTGAATTTCCTGATTTTCTGACAGCTGAGGAACGACTGCTTGCCTTTCTTGGATAAATCGGACCTTGGCACGAATCAAGTCTAGATGACCGATAATCCAAGCGTCATTGGCAATCTCAGCCGCATGAGGGCGGACACGCTCCGAGATTTCTTGGAGAATGCGAAGCATTTCATAACGCTCATCTGCTCGCAAACTAGCAATTTCTTCGCTCAGTTTGACCACCTCACGGGGTTCGATATAGACGGTGTTTCCACTAGCAGAAATATCATGAACGACACCTGCAATCTTATTGCGGTAGGTATTTTTGACTGGTAAAACCTGACGACCATTTCTGCTGGCAACGATTCCTTCTGTCAACATCTGCGCTTTTTGCTTGAGCAGGTCCTGTAAAACATCTCGTACTTGACTCTCGCTATCATGGATTTTTCGACGGATGCGCGCCAATTCTTCACTGGCAAAATTTTCAATGAAACCTGCATCATTAAAGGCTTGGAGATTTCCTTGTAATTGCGGAAAATCGTGTAATTTCTCAAACCAAAGGGCTAATTCTTCCAAGCTGACATTTTCCAGATTGGCATAAAAACTTTGCAGTTCTCGGCTGGAAAGAAGTACACGCTTCAAGAGTAGGAACTCCTCGATATTGAGGTCCGCCCCCATTTCCAACCGCTTGCAGACTCCTGCAATTTCCTTAGTTGAGAGAATCGTGAAATGCGGTTGCTCAACAAAGAGTGCCTGCATTTCCTTCATCTCAGCAAAAGCCTGTTTGATTTTATCCGCTTTGGCAGTCGGAGCCAGCTGTCTCAGTTGATTCAAGCCCTGCTCTGTCAACAAATGAGGTTCAAACAAGGCCTTGACCTTATTGAACTCTAATGTTTCTAATATTTTCTTGTTCATCTTTATTTCCTTGTCTTTGAATGTCTAGGTGTAGTAACTTTTTACATTCAGTCAATCTGTAAACAAAGGGCTAGGAAAAATCCCGCCCTTTTTATCCGATTAAATTTGTCACCCAGAGTTGTTTGATAAGATTTGTCGTAAAAGGGACACTTTGGATGATGTGTTTGGCTACTGTACT
>CAJZLM010000192.1:0-3060 GCA_916050595.1 Streptococcus mitis
CCATAATACTTTTCCATTATTCCTCCTTGAAATAAAATTTATATATGTTACCAAGACCTTTATTATATTAGTCTATTATATATAAAAAAGGCAATACACCTTGATTATACTCTTAATTGTCTAAAAAGTCTTAAAATTGCGTTACGTTTTCATACTTTGTTTTATATATAAAATACGAAGGAGCAGGGTTTGCCATTTCCTATTTTCTCTTTTTGGATAAAATAACACCTACCATGGCATTTCCACGGTAGGTGTTACTCATATCAATAATCGTTCTAAAAATGGTTTGATGCAGTTGAGGAGAATTCCTTCTATCCAGCTTTCTTGTGCTGAGGATAGATGCTCTGTTTGAAGGCTTTCTTTTAAAAAGTCTCGGACTTGTTCTGGTGCGATTTCAAACTCAAAGGCTTTCATTTTATAGAAAAAGTCGAGCAGATGATCTGACAGATATTCAGTTGAAAAGGGCACTTCTCCACTTTTTCGATATTCTAATAAGAGTCGAGCAAATCTGGCTTTTTCTTCAGGAAGCTCACGAAAATAGGAATTGAGGAGCCAGGTCTGCTTCTGCTTTCTTTCAATTGGATCCTGACTAGCAATTCGTTGGTCTTTTTCCAGCTCTTTTTGGTATTGTTTGGCCTTGACAGCCCGTTCTGTCCGATTTTTACCAAAAAGAATTTTCTCCCACTTGCGTTCTTCTTGAGTCAGAGTCTCTGTAAAGCCAAAGTAATCTTGATAGGCACGCTCTGCTGGTCCCATGGCTAGAACCAGATTGTCTGCATATTGTTTGGCGATTTTATCCCTCTTCTTGCGCTCTTTCTCTGCCTGGATACGGAGTTCTTGTTCGTAGTCAATTTTCTCCTTGCCTAGCTTGACAAGGTAGAGTTGGTCATCTGATTTGCCAAGTAAAAAGGGTTTGATGCATTTTTCAAGGACTTCTTCCATCCGAGCCTTCTTCTTGGGCTCTGCCTTGGTCCAACTTCCTCCCTGAAAGACTTCTAGGAAGAGCTGGTAGTCTCTCTCAGGTGAGAACTGATTGCCACGATTGGGTTTAAAAACACCTTTTTCCCAGAGCCACTTTAGAAGACGCTCGTCAAAGTCACTTTTATTGACCTTGATTTTTTCCTTTTTCTGGGCTTTTCTGGTCAGATTTTCAACCTTTCTGAGCAGTTTTTCCTCCTCTTCCAATTGCTGGTCAAGAGACAATCGATGAAAATGACGAACACAGTCGCTACCAATTGGAAAGAGGCGTTGGCCTGTGACACTGTTAAAGAGTTCGTAGGCGTATTTGATAGCATTTCCACAGACACAATTACTACGGCCGATACCGTTAAAAATCAAGGAAACTTCATTCCATTCCTTGGTAGCTTGTTCCCAAGTATCAGCTTTTGAAGCCTGTAACACCGCATCGTGCAGGGATTTTCTAACTGGAAGTGTCATGAGGTCTCCTTTCTAGATTATACTTTTACAACTTGAACTTCATCTTTACCGAGTAAAATCAAGTATTTCTCAATATTTTCAATCGAATAGGCTCGAGATAAAGCCTCTCCGTATAGGGCTAACTGACCACGATAACGGTCTATGAGTTGACTTGGTTCATCATAGCGGTCTGTCTTATAGTCGAACAGAACGATTTTATCCTCATAAAGGAGATAGCCGTCCAAGATACCACGGACAACAAAGTCTTCCTGACTCTTTTGATCTCGTTTGAGCATGGAGAAAGGTTGCTCGCGATAGAGATGGTTGGTATTAGCGAGAATTTCCTGACCAAGTGCTGTATCAAAGAAAGCAAGAATTTTAGCAAGATTGATCTTGTCTCTGACAGCTGGGCTGGTTTGAACTTGTTTGAGAGTTTCTGTCAGGCTAGCAAGCGTTGGTCGCTGACTGAGGTCCATTCTCTGCATCAGTTCGTGGGTAGAACTACCAATCTCAGCTCCTGTTACCTTTTCTTTGGTTGAAAAATCTGGCAAATCAAAGTTGATTTTCTTGTCTACTGACTGGCCTTGACCTGCAATCTCGACACCTTCTATATCCATAACTGGTTCGTAGAATTTCTTGATTTGACTTGGGGTTTGAACACTAGGAAGTTCAATGGCTGCACGGTGAAGAGTATTGTAAACTTCCACTTCTTTCAGCATTTCAAGGGCTTCTTTGATGGTTTCTGACTGACGGTTATCTGTTTGGGAGCTATCTTGGAGAGGGCTCTTGGTTTCCAACTCTCCGATAGCTTCTCTAGTCAGCTGATCTTCACCAACAAAACGATAGCTAAAGTTGAGATGATCCTTGGCAAATACTTTACTGATAGCCCAAATCCAATCTTGGAAATTCTTGGCTTGCAGTCTAATATTGCTATTTAGTTTTCCATTTTTAGCTGCTGGGTATTCCTTGGCTTCCAGTTTTTCACGAGAACCCTTGCCGACAAGATAGAGCTTTTTCTCAGCCCTCGTCATGGCAACATAAAGAAGGCGCATCTGCTCTGAATAGCTTGCCAGCTGTAATTCCTCTTCATTCTGTCTATAAGTCAGGCTAGGAATGGAAAGTTTGATGGTTTTAGGATAGTGATCTTCCACTGCTCCTGTCTCCATTTTGGCAATATATTTGACACCAAGACCATTCTGACGACTGAGAATGACTTCTGACATAGAGTCTTGCTTGTTAAAGTCTTGATCCATATTGAGGATAAAGACGTAAGGAAACTCCAGCCCTTTACTCTTGTGAATAGTCATGAGTTCTACAGCATCCTTGGGCGGTGCAACTGCCACGCTTGCCAAATCGTGCTGGGCTTCCAAGACTTGGTCAATCATACGAATAAAACGAGACAAGCCCTTGAAATTGCTCTTTTCAAATTGATCAGCACGCAGAGCTAGGGCATAGAGATTGGCTTGTCTAGCAGGGCCATTTGGCAAAGCTCCAACATAGTCATAGTAAAAACGGTCGTTGTAAATCTTCCAAATCAAGTCATAGAGAGAGTGAGTTTTAGCATACAGACGCCAAGAAGCCAAGATATCCATGAATTGATTTAGTTTTTCAGTTAAATCCGTATGAATTAAGTTTTTCTGGCTA
>CAJZLM010000193.1:0-3058 GCA_916050595.1 Streptococcus mitis
TTTCCTCATTTTCCAATGGTCTCTCACATGTTTTTATAGGTTTACTTAATGCCTAGGGCAATGCGTGCATAGCGACTCATTTTTTCAACGGTCCAGGCTGGATACCAGACTAATTTGACCTCAGTATCCGTTACTTCTGGCACCTCTGTCATGGCATCATAAATCTGGTCTGTCAAAAGGTCAGCTAGGGGACAACCCATAGTTGTCAAAGTCATATCAATCTCTGTTTGTCCTGTGTCGCCGTCAAAACGAATCTCATAAATCAAACCAAGATTGACAATATCGATTCCCAACTCAGGGTCAATAACTTCTTCCAAGGCTGATAAAATTCGTGTTTTGATGTTTTCAATTTGCTCTTCTGTATAAGCCATATTCATCCTCACTCTTAGTCTTCAATAAAATCACGAAGCGGTTTGCTGCGACTTGGTTGGCGTAGTTTTCTCAAAGCTTTAGCTTCAATCTGACGGATACGCTCGCGAGTCACGTTAAAGACTTTACCCACATCTTCAAGGGTACGCATTTTACCATCATCTAGTCCAAAACGTAGACGCAGAACATTTTCTTCACGGTCTGTAAGAGTATCCAAGACCTCATCCAACTGCTCACGCAAAACGATACGAGTTGTATAGTCCACTGGATTTTCAATCACTTCATCTTCGATAAAGTCTCCAAGGTGGCTATCATCCTCTTCACCAATAGGAGTTTCAAGAGATACTGGTTCTTGGGCAATCTTCAAGATTTCACGAACCTTATCAGGTGTCATATCCATACGTTCAGCGATTTGCTCAGGTGTTGGATCTTGCCCCAATTCTTGAAGGAGATTACGTTGTTCACGAACCAATTTGTTAATGGTTTCAACCATGTGAACTGGGATACGGATGGTACGAGCTTGATCAGCGATGGCACGAGTGATAGCCTGACGAATCCACCAAGTTGCGTAAGTTGAGAACTTAAATCCTTTAGAATAGTCAAACTTATCAACTGCCTTCATCAAGCCCATATTCCCTTCTTGAATCAAGTCAAGGAACTGCATACCACGGCCGACATAGCGTTTAGCAATAGAAACAACCAAACGAAGGTTGGCTTCCGCAAGACGTTGTTTGGCTTCGATATCACCAGCTTCAACAGCAAGCGCCAATTCTTTTTCCTCTTCATTGGTCAAGAGAGGAACGACCCCGATTTCTTTCAAGTACATACGGACAGGGTCATTAACCTTAGCCGAAGTTGAACCAATCAAGTCCTCATCACTGAGTTCTGGCTCTTCTTCAGTGCTAAGAACACGCGCACTTGGATTTCCTTCGTTATCTGTGATAGAAATCCCTGCATCCTGAATTCGTTGCAAGAGATCTTCAATCCCATCAGCATCCAAGGTAAAAGGAATCACCAGACTTGCATTAATTTCATCATCAGTTGCTGTCCCTTTTTGTTTATGATTACGGATAAATTCTGCTACTTGTACATCAAATGTTGTTACTTCTTTTTGTTTTGTTGCCATTATTACTCCATTCTTCTCTTTTGGGAAATTAAACGTTCCAATTCTTCTAGGGCTGTGTCTGTATCTCCTACATGGCTCGCTTCCTGCACCTTCTTTTTGATTCTCATATTGTCCTGATTCAAGAGAGCCTTGTTTCGAGTCATTTCTACTTCACTAAGTTCCTGAGGTGACATCTCAGCAGGCAAATCCTGAGCTAAGACTTGGTACCAAGCTCTTTCAACTTCATCTGTCTGTTCTGCTAAAACTTCCGGAGGAAGATTTCCATACTGGCCAAGCAAGTCATATAAGACCTGAAATTCAGGTGTGTCAAATGCAAAGTCTTCCCTTAAACGGTAATCGTTCAAAACAAGAGGAGATTCCATCATTCGATAAAGTAGATGAGCTTCTGCCCTCATAATAGCTGATAACTGCTTGGTGACAGGCATAGTGATTGACGTCGGTCTGGAAATACCTTCCATGCGATTCTGCCTTTGTGCCTGACGACTCTCATTAACAATCTGCTCAATCTGGGCATAATCAAAGGACGCCAGACTGTCAGCTAAAATATGTATATAGCTGTTTTGAGCAGTAATAGATTTTTCTTGAACAATCAAGGGAGCTATTTTTTCAATAAACTCAATCTGTGCCTGCAGATTTTCACTATTTTCAGGTTTGTACTGGTGAATGTAAAACTCAATCGGACTAATACGAGTTTTCGTTAATAGATAGGCCAAGTCTTCTGGACCATTTTTTTGTAGATACTCATCTGGATCCAAGTTATCAGGCATGCTGACAATTTGCACAGGTATATCACCAATTTCATCCAGTGCTTTCAATGTCGCAGCTTGCCCAGCCTTATCGCCATCGTATACCAGAACCAACTTCTTGGTTAACCTTTTCAGATGCTCAACATGCTCACGGCTCAAGGCTGTTCCCATGGACGCCACAGCGTTTTCGATTCCAGCCCGATAGGCTGCAATGACATCCATGAATCCTTCCATCAGGTAAATCTCACTGGTTTTGCCAGAAGATTTTTTTGCCCTATCCATATGATATAATTCGTAACTTTTGTTAAAAATTGCAGTCGATCTGCTATTTTTATACTTAGAAGTTTGTGAATCCGTTTTCTGCCAGATACGACCTGAGAAGGCAATGACCTTTCCCTGGTCATTTGTCAGGGGAAACATAATCCGATTGTGAAAGGTGTCTACAAATTGATTTGCATCCGATAGGTAAAATAGCCCTGAATCTAGAAAATCCTCATCACGATACTGACCAGACAAACGTTGATAGAGATAGTTTCGTTCTGGAGGTGCCAAACCAATCCGAAAATGCTTGAGCACTTCATCTGTCAAACCACGCTGATAAAGGTAGTTTCTGGCCTCTTCCCCCATGGTCGTTGTCATGAGAATAGCATGATAAAATTTGGCAGCATCTTCGTGCATATCATAAAGAGCTTGGTGGGGTGAAGCTGATTTCTGTTCACTATAAAGCGGTTTTTCTACCTCTATCCCGACACGCTGACCTAAGATTTGGACAGCCTCCATAAAGGGAATCCCTTGGTACTCCTCGATGAACTTAAAG
>CAJZLM010000194.1:0-3049 GCA_916050595.1 Streptococcus mitis
TTTATATAAGCTGGATGAAGGCGATACAAAGCATTTAGGTAGCTCTCCTTTAATGCCCCACTTTTCTTTAAAAAAGGAGTTTTTTATGTTGAAAAAATGGCAGTTAAAAGATGTTATCTTACTTGCTTTCTTGTCTATCTTTTTTGGTGGCGTTTTTGTAGGATCTGGCTATCTGTTTGATATCCTCACTCTGATTTTAGCCCCTCTTGGCTTGCAGGCCTTTGCCAATGAAATCCTCTTTGGTCTCTGGTGTATGGCTGCGCCTATTGCTGCAATCTTTGTTCCAAGAGTCGGAAGTGCAACGATTGGTGAAGTGCTAGCTGCGATTGCTGAAGTCCTTTATGGTAGCCAATTCGGTCTAGGTGCCCTTTTGTCTGGCTTGGTTCAAGGTTTGGGAAGTGAACTTGGTTTTATCGTAACCAAGAATCGCTATGAAAGTTGGCTCTCTCTAACTGCTAATAGTATTGGGATTACGCTTGTTAGCTTTGTCTATGAGTACATTAAGTTAGGTTACTACGCCTTCTCCCTTCCTTTTGTCCTTTCCTTGTTTGTAGTACGTTTTATTTCTGTCTTTTTCTTCTGTACTATCTTGGTTCGTGCCATTGTCAAACTTTATCATCAGTTTGCAGCTGGGGGCAAGGCATAGATGGGGCTGGAACTACGAGCGATTCAGTCCCCAATCTTCTCTGAGCCGATTGATTTTACTTTTCATGCGCAAGCCTTTACCTTGTTAGTTGGGAGCAGTGGTTCAGGAAAATCCAGCCTCTTTCAAATCATTGCCCAAGTCAGTTCTCTTCCCTATAGCGGTCAAGTCCTGATAAATGGGAGCGAGGTCAGTCAGCTTTCTATCATCGAACGTGTCCAGACGGTTGGTATTCTCTTTCAAAATCCCAATCATCAATTTACCATGGAGAACTTGTTTGAGGAGCTGATTTTTACCTTGGAAAATATTGGGCATCCCGTTCAGGAAATTGATTCTAAAATAGCAGAGGTTGTCCAGCAATGTCGCTGCAAGGCAATATTGCACCGTCCCATTCATCACTTATCAGGTGGGGAAAAGCAAAAGGCTACTTTGGCTGTTCTCTTTGCTATGAATCCTAGGGTCTATCTCTTGGATGAGCCCTTCGCTTCCATTGACCGCAAGAGCAGAATCGAGATATTGGAGATTCTAAAAGAGTTGGCCTCTAATGGGAAGACAGTTATTTTGTGCGACCATGATTTATCTGACTATGAAGCCTATATCGACCATATGGTGGAGCTAAGAGACGGACAACTAACGAAAATAAATCAAATCCCTGCCTCTGAAATGACACAGGCTGTTTCAAAGGAGATTGCTTCTAGCCCAGAACTATTCCATATGGATCGAACAACTTGTGAGCTGGATAAGCATCCCCTCTTTTCAATTGCGGATTTCACATTTTACCAAGGGATTTCCTGTATCTTGGGTGATAATGGTGTCGGGAAATCAACCCTCTTTCGGTCTATTCTTCAATTTCAAAAGTATAAGGGTCGTATTACTTGGAAGGGGAGGGTCCTGAAAAGGAAAAAGGGTTTGTATCGTGATCTGACGGGTGTTGTTCAGGAAGCTGAGAAGCAGTTTATCCGAGCCAGTTTGCGAGAAGAGCTTCAATTAGATGGACCTGATTCTGAAAGAAATCAGCAGATTCTCCAAGCTTTACGGTATTTTGATCTGGAGCAGGCGCTTGATAAGAGTCCCTATCAATTAAGTGGTGGTCAGCAAAAGATTCTTCAGCTCTTGACCATCTTGACTAGTAAGGCTTCTGTGATCTTGCTAGATGAACCTTTTGCAGGTTTGGATGATAGAGCCTGCCATTATTTTTGTCAGTGGATTGTGGAGGAGAGAAATCAAGGAAGAAGTTTTCTGATCATTAGCCATCGTTTAGATCCCTTGATCTCTGTGGTTGATTATTGGATTGAGATGACTAGTCAAGGTCTCAGTCATGTGAAAGAAGTGACAATTACCAAATCACTCACATCTCAGAGTAGCAATACCCAAGGGGAGGTGAGATAGTATGGTCAAAGTAGCAACCCAGACACCGATTATCAGTCTCTTCTTGCTAATTTTATCGCTGGAAACATCTTTCATTCCTTCGATTGCTCTGAATCTTTCGGTAGTCGCATTTTGCATTCTCTTTATGCTCTATTACCGTCGATTTAAAGTATTGGCTTGGATGATTCTGCTTGCCATTTTGCCATCCTTTGCCAACTACTGGGCAGTTCAGTTACATGGAGATGCTTCGCAGGCAGTAATGCTTGGAACGAGGGCCTTTGTGACCGTTTGTATTGGTCTTGTCTTTGTTTCCTCTATTTCCCTAAAAGAGCTTCTCTTGTACTTGGCTCAAAAGGGGTTATCACGGTCTTGGGCTTATGCCTTGATTGTGGTATTCAATTCCTTTCCCCTTATTCAGCAAGAAATCAAGTCCCTCAAGGAGGCTTGCTTATTACGCGGTCAAGAACTACATTTTTGGTCGCCCTTGATTTACAGCAAGGTTTTGATGACAGTCTTTAGGTGGCGCCATCTTTACCTGAGAGCTCTATCGGCGCATGGATATGACGAACATGCACAGGTGGAGAATCGCTATCGGACTTTTTATATTCCTCAAAGGACACTATTCATCTACCTGCTTTTCTTTTTATTGCTTCAAACCAGTCTATTTTTATAAAGGAGTTATTATGGAATTTACAGATATTGCGATGGAATTATCCAAGGAAGCTTGGCAGGCTTCCTTTCATCATCCCTTTGTTTTACAGTTGCAAGAGGGGAATTTAGAACCTGCCATTTTCCGCTATTACCTGATTCAGGATGCCTACTATTTGAAGGCCTTCTCAGAAGCCTATCACCTCTTGGCTGATAAGACTTTGAATGAGGAAATGAGAAGACTCTTGAAACAAAATGCTCAGAGTCTAGTGGAGGGTGAGTTATTTATCCGCCAACAATTTTTCAAGGAATTGGAAATCAGCGACCAGGAAATGGAGCAACATCCAATCGCTCCAACCTGTTATCATTACATTTCTCATATTTATCGTC
>CAJZLM010000195.1:0-3033 GCA_916050595.1 Streptococcus mitis
TTATTGATTTGGAGCTGTTTTTAATTTTTTAAGCATATTTCTTGACTTTTTGTAAAAAATGATTTGTGAAAACGCTGACTTTATGGTATGCTAGTATCATGAAAAGAAAGGAGTTGGTAGCTTGCCTCTTAGTTCACATTCCGAACGGCTAATGGGGACTACTATCACTATTTCATTAGTAGATGAGCGAGCCGATAGCTTGATCCAGAAATCCTTTGATTTACTCAGAGAGCTCGAATACCGCTTCAATGCCAATAGCCAAGAATCTGAGTTGATGGAAATCAATCATCAAGCTGGAATAGCCCCCGTCAAGGTTCATCCAGACCTGTTCGAACTGATTTCACTTGGATTAGAGCATAGCCTAGCGCCATCTAGCCATCTCAATATCAGCATTGGTCCCTTGATTCAAACCTGGCGTATCGGTTTTTCAGATGCCAAAGTTGCCCAGCCTCAAGAAATCGAATCAATTCTCCCTTTAATCAATCCTCATTATATCGAGTTAGATTCTTCTACTTCTACTGTGTTTCTAAAACAGAAAGGAATGAAGATAGACCTAGGTTGTTTAGCCAAGGGTTATAGTGCGGATAAAGTTGCTCAATTTCTGAGAAAAGAGGGAGTGACATCTGCCTTGATCAATCTGGGAGGGAATATCCTGACTATTGGAAAAAATCAGGCAAGAGGGGATCAGCCTTGGCAAATTGGGATTCAAGACCCAGCCAATCCGAGGGGAAATCACTTAATGACCATCCCTGTTGTCAATAAATCTGTCGTGACTTCAGGCATTTATGAACGTCACCTGACTGTCGATGGAAAAGATTACCATCATATTTTTGACAGCCAAACAGGATATCCTGTTGAAACGGAACTAGCGAGTCTAACAATCATCTCTGATAAATCAGTTGATGGTGAAATCTGGACAACTCGTCTATTTGGAGAAAGACCTGCTTCTATCCTCTGGCAAGTCGAAAGTTTGGAGGGCATCGAAGCTATCCTCATCGATAAGGAAGGTCACCTAAGCTGTTCTTCAGGAATTCCTACTCTATAGAAACAAATGTTTCAATGGAGTTTTAAAATTGTATTATGTAAAAAGAGAAAGGAAATCTCATGTTAAAACTTATTGCTATTGTTGGAACAAATTCAAAACGTTCTACAAACCGCCAATTGCTTCAATACATGCAAAAACACTTTGCTGAAAAAGCTGAAATTGAACTTGTTGAAATTAAAGACATTCCTGTCTTCAACAAACCAGCTGACAAGCAAGTACCTGCTGAAATTTTAGAAATTGCTGCTAAAATTGAAGAGGCAGATGGCGTTATTATTGGTACTCCTGAGTATGACCACTCTATCCCAGCTGTTTTGATGAGCGCTCTTGCTTGGTTGTCTTATGGTATCTATCCACTTTTGAACAAACCAATCATGATTACAGGTGCTTCATATGGTACGCTTGGTTCATCACGTGCCCAATTACAACTTCGCCAAATCTTGAATGCCCCAGAAATCAAAGCAAGTGTCCTTCCAGATGAATTCTTGCTTTCACATTCTCTTCAAGCCTTCAATCCAAGTGGAGTTCTAGTGGATCTTGATGTTATCAAAAAATTAGATGCCACTTTTGACGACTTCCGTATCTTTGTAAAAATTACAGAAAAATTGCGCAACGCACAAGCCCTACTTCGCAAAGATGCTGAAGACTTTGACTGGGAAAATTTGTAAGATAGGAGACCAAAAAGAATGAAATTTGTTGGACTTGTAGGATCAAACTACGATCAATCATATAACCGTAAACTCTTGGAATTCATTCAACGCAAATTTAAACTCAAATTTGAATTGGAAGTTCTAGAAATCGATGAAGTTCCAATGTTTAACCAAGACGAAAAATGGGACGAAAGCTTCCAATTGCGTCTCTTGTATAACAGAATTACGCGTGCTGATGGTGTCATTATTGCTACTCCTGAGCACAACCACACAATCTCAGCTTCTCTTAAATCAGTTCTTGAATGGCTTTCATACGAGGTTCATCCATTTGAAAACAAACCAGTCATGATTGTGGGAGCTTCTTACTACGACCAAGGTACTTCTCGTGCCCAAGTTCACCTTCGTAAGATTCTTGACGCTCCAGGTGTCAATGCCTACACTCTTCCAGGAAATGAATTCCTTCTTGGTAAAGCTAAAGAAGCTTTTGATGTTAATGGAAATATCACGAATGAAGGAACTGTTAATTTCCTTGAAACATGCTTGGACAACTTTGTAAAATATGTGGGAGTCGTTTCAAAATTGAAAAAACCAAAACCAATTGAGCCAGAAGATTTATATTGTACAAATTCAATTGCAACTACTATCCAAGGTGTTGATCCAGATGATCCTGAATGGGTAGAAAAAGCTGCTGAACTTGTTGGAGCTGTTTCTGGAGATACTTACGTTAAATTAGACCACGGTATCTTGACAGTTAACCAACTTGACATGTTCTTGAAAGCAATGCCATTTGAATTGACATTTGCAGATGATAATAATCAATTCTTGTACTTTAATAACGCACACCAAGACCCAGATACAATGTTTGGTAAACGTGTCCGTGCTCAATCAGGAAATAGATTAGGAACAGTACACGGTACATTGCCAGATTCTAGAATGAAAAACGTTGAATGGGTTGTCGGCGTATTGCGTAATGGGGACCAAGAATATGTCCGTACAATTGTGCCAGGAACACCTGAAGGTGTTATTAATACCCATAATTACCAAGCAATGTACTATCCAGATGGTTCATATGCTGGAATCAATGAAATCATCTTTAATTTCCAACCATGGCTTGACTGGTACCTCAATACAACTGGTCAACGTCTAGTTGGTGGAAATGCTGCAGCTCCTGCTGGAGGACATGGCGGAGCAGATGCCACATCTGGAGCTTCTGATGCAGGTGATGCTGGAGGTCACGGTGGTGGCGCTGACGCTACATCTGGCGCAAGTAACTAATAATAGTTTTAGGAACCATTTTGGTTCCTTTTTAAGTGACAAAAGACTAGCAGATCGGAAGAGCAC
>CAJZLM010000196.1:0-3031 GCA_916050595.1 Streptococcus mitis
CTGATTGTAGCAAAGACTTTACTGTATGTCAATATATAGAAACTTCTCAAAAAAAGCAGTTACACAACTGCAACTGCTTTTCTATTCTTGCATGGTGTAACCAACACCACGCACGGTTTTAATGTAGCTTTTTTGACCTTTTACATCAAGCTTGCTACGTAGATAACGGATATAGACATCCACGATATTGGTCTCTGTCGCACTTTCATACTTCCAGACACTTTCCAACAACTGCTCACGAGTCAGAACTTTCTTGCTTCCCATAAGAGTAGCCAAAAGGTCATACTCACGACGCGTCAGAGCAATCATCTCCTCGCCACGATAAACGGTATGATGTTCTACATCCATACGCAGATTGCGGTAAGACGTTGGAACCTTCATCTGACTACAGTGTTGGTCGATAAAGTCCCGACCTCGGAAAATCGCTGAAATACGAGCCACCAAATTCTCAATAATAACTGGCTTATAGATGTAAGAAACGGCAAAGCGTTGGATTGCCTCAATCTGATCTTGCAATTCTTCGCGATGGTCCAAGACCATGATCACTGAGGCTGGCTTAGTCCGACTCAGCTTGTCTGCAAAATCCTGGGCTGTCATATCCCCCAGACGAGCATTCAATAAAATCAAGTCATAGTCTGTCTGAAGAGCCATGGAGAGGGCCTTTTGCCCCTCCTCAACCTGATCAACTCGGTATTGCTCTTTTTGGAGTTCCAAACTTAAAAAATGAGCTAGATTTCGTTCTTTCTCAAGTAATAAAATCCGTTTCCCCATGGCAGACCTACTTATTTTTCGTCATACCAAGAGTAGTGGAATGTTCCTTCTTTGTCTTTACGTTGGTAAGTGTGGGCACCAAAGTAGTCACGTTGTGCTTGGATCAAGTTAGCTGGAAGGTCAGCTGAACGGTAGCTATCAAAGTAAGTAATAGCTGCTGAGAAGGTTGGCACTGGCACACCAGCTTGAACCGCAAGAGCTACGATATCACGCACTGCTTGTTGGTACTTAGCAGTAACATCCAAGAAGTACTCATCCAAAAGAAGGTTGGCAAGATCTGCATCACGGTTGTAAGCATCTGTAATCTTTTGCAAGAAACGAGAACGGATGATACAGCCATCACGCCAGATAGATGCGATGTCTGCAAATGGCAAGTTCCAGTTGTTTTCTTTAGAAGCTACACGCAATTGCGCAAAACCTTGTGCGTATGAAATGATTTTTGAGAAGTAAAGGGCTTGACGGATCTTTTCAATCAACTCAGCCTTGTCTCCTTCAAATTTGAAGGCAGCTGGTTTTGGAAGAACCTTGCTTGCATGCACACGTTCTTCTTTGTAAGTAGAGATGTAACGTGCAAATACTGACTCAGTGATGAGTGACAATGGCACACCAAGGTCAAGTGATGATTGGCTAGTCCATTTACCAGTTCCCTTGTTGCCTGCAGCGTCAAGGATGTAGTCTACGATTGGTCCATCTTGACCTTCATCGTCTTTACGGCTCAAGATATCAGCTGTGATTTCAATCAAGTAGC
The DNA here is from genome assembly GCA_916050595.1 of Streptococcus mitis. GTDB lineage: Bacteria > Bacillota > Bacilli > Lactobacillales > Streptococcaceae > Streptococcus > Streptococcus mitis_CY. The sequence goes on from CAJZLM010000196.1 coordinate 1,520, forward strand.
TGTCCAATTCACCCTTGTTCCACTCAGTAAAGATTTCAGCCATATCTTCTGCAGAAAGGCCCAACAGGTGTTGCATCAAGTCATAGCTTTCTGCGATCAATTGCATATCACCATACTCGATACCGTTGTGAACCATTTTCACATAGTGACCAGCTCCATCAGGACCGATGTAAGTCACACATGGTTTGCCATCTTCTGGTGCTTTAGCTGAGATTTCTTCAAGAACATCCGCAACCAATTCGTAGGCCTCTTTTTGTCCACCAGGCATGATAGAAGGACCTTCAAGGGCACCTTTTTCACCACCAGAAACCCCAGTACCGATAAAGTTGATACCTGAGTTTGCCAATTCTTCATTACGACGGATTGTATCTTTGTAGAAAGTGTTTCCTCCGTCGATCAAGATATCACCCTTGTCAAGGTGTGGAAGAAGGGCTTGAATTGTAGCATCTGTACCAGGTCCAGCTTGAACCATGAGCATGATACGACGAGGTTTTTCGATTGAGTTTACAAAACTTTCAACGTCATAGCTTGGTACAAAGTTCTTTTCAGGATGGCAAGCAATTACATCTTCAGTTTTTTCTTTACTACGGTTGTAAATAGCAACTGTGTAACCACGAGATTCAATATTAAGGGCAAGGTTACGACCCATTACGGCCATACCAACAACACCAAAGTTAGCTTTTGTCATTTGACACTCCTCTTGTTTAATTTGTTTTATTTTATCATTTTTACTTTTGAAAAGAAAGAATTTTGTAACGACTGCTTAGTAGTCCAAGTCATCCGCATGTCCAGAACCATTTCCAACAAAGTATCCTGTCTTACAGTTAAGGGTAAAAAGATAGGTTCCGTCTGGCTTGTAGAGGTTGTAATAACCATTGCCATTAACGATATTAACACGTTCAAGGATATATTGGTTACCAGTGATATAACCACGTGAACGTGAAGTCGCTAGAATTTGTTCTAAGACACCATCCGCGAAATCCCAGGCAGAATTATTGCTATCATCAATAGCAGACTGGTTATAAGAAACACGACTCGCACTTCTTTGAACAGCAACTCCTGCACTTGATACACCCATATTGACTTCACTGCGGGTACTTCTAGTTTCAGTTGATGCAGTATTTGATCTACTTGGGCTTGTCTCACTAGCAGTATTTTCGCTTGCTTGACTAGAGCTTGAGCTGCTAGTTTGACTTGAACTTGAGCTTGAAGCACTTGTTTGCTGGCTCTTACCAAGACTGATAGCCTTATCTAGAACTTTATCAAGCTCCGTATTTCCAGTTTTAATATCTGTAAATTTAGCATCTGATTTAGCTTTGGCATTTGTGTCTACAACACCATCAACAATAGCTGGCTTTTCAAATTGAGCATTGACCTCTTGGATGGCCTTGATTTGCGTTTCGAGGCTATCATATTTAGATTTTGCAAGCGTATATTCACGACTACCTTCTAATTTATCAAGTAAGGTCTTCAGTTGGCTCAGTTTATCAAACTGGCTAAGATCGGAAGAGC
>CAJZLM010000197.1:0-3026 GCA_916050595.1 Streptococcus mitis
GGAAATCGTAACCCATTTTCCATAAGAAGGAGAATATATGACAATTTACAATATAAATTTAGGAATTGGCTGGGCCAGCAGTGGTATTGAATATTCCCAAGCTTATCGTGCTGGTATTTTTCGCAGCCTGGATTTACCGTCGAAGTTTATCTTTACAGATATGATTTTAGCAGATAATATCCAACATTTGACAGCTAACATTGGTTTTAAGAATGAAGAAGTTATTTGGCTGTATAATTATTTTACAGATATCAAGATTGCGCCGACCAGTGTGACGGTAGATGATGTGTTGGCTTATTTTGAAGGCGTAGAAAGCCGTCGTGAAAGAAATGGGAAAATTGAACGAATCTTCTTCTCAGATGAAGACAAGTTTATCACTTGTTATTTGGTAGATGAGGAAAAAGATTTCGTCCAACATGTAGAGTATGTATATGCTGGTAATTTAGTTCGCAAAGATTACTTCTCTTACACACGCTACTGTACAGAGTATTTTGCTCCTAAAGACAATGTAGCGACACTCTATCAAAGAACCTTCTACAATGAAGATGGGACTCCAGCTTATGAGATGTTCATGAATCAAGGGACTGAGGAAGTCTACCGTTTCAAGGATCGAATCTTATACGGGAAGCCTGCCTTAATTCGTTATTTCATGCAGACACTTGAGTTAAGTAAATCAGATCTAGTGATTTTGGATCGTGAGACAGGGATTGGTCAGGTGGTCTTTGAAGAAGCGCAGGCGGCGCATCTAGCGGTGGTCGTTCATGCGGAGCATTATAGTGAAAATGCGACCAATGCTGACTATATCTTGTGGAACAACTATTATGACTACCAATTTACAAATGCAGATAAGGTCGATCTCTTCATCGTTTCAACGGATCGTCAAAAGGAAGTCTTAGAGCAACAGTTTGCTCACTATACGACACATGCTCCTAAGATTGTGACCATTCCAGTTGGAAGCATTGATGAATTAACAAAACCACAAGAGAGTCGTAAGCCATTTTCTCTTATTACAGCTTCGCGTCTAGCTAAGGAAAAACACATTGATTGGCTTGTCAAGGCTGTGATTGAAGCTCATAAGGAATTGCCAGAGTTAACCTTTGATATCTACGGTAGTGGTGGCGAAGAATCCTTATTGCGACAAATCATTACGACAAATCAAGCGGAGGATTATATCCATCTTAAGGGCCATGCGGATTTGTCTCATATTTACTCTCAATATGAAGTTTATCTAACTGCTTCTACAAGTGAAGGCTTTGGGTTGACACTCATGGAAGCAATTGGTTCGGGCTTGCCATTGATTGGTTTTGATGTTCCTTATGGAAATCAAACCTTCATCGAAGATGGCGAAAATGGATATTTGATTCCAAGCTCATCTGACCATGTCGAAGATGAAATCAAGAAAGCTTATGCAGAAAAGATTTGCCAACTGTATTTGGAAAATCGTTTGGAGGGCATGAGAGAAAAGTCCTACCAGATAGCTGAGAAATTCTTGACTCAAGAGATTCTGGACAAATGGGAAAATACAATCAAGGAGGTAGTGGATGATTCAGTTATTTGATGTATACAATCAAGAAAGCCAAGATTTGCACTATAGTCTGACTGAAGCTGGACTGTCTGATTTGGCTGTGGTTATTGAACCAGATGGATTTTTACCAGATGGAGTTGTCTCACCCTTCACCTATTATTTGGGGTATGACAGTGGTAAACCCTTGTACTTTAACCAAGTTCCTGTCCCAGATTTTTGGGAGATTGCTGGGAATAATCAATTTGGGACTATTAATGATCTTAATCAAGAACGGGCTGTGATTCATTTTGCAGATAGCTTACAGGCTCGTTTGGTAAAAAAAGTCGAATGGAAAACACTAGCAGGTCGGATCTTTCAAGTGGATCACTACAACCGTTTTGGAGCTTGCTTTGCTAAGACTACCTTTGATGCTTCTGGTCAAGCTATCATGACTTCTTATCGGGACGTAGATCAAAAGGAAGTTATTTTGGAAAACCATGTCACAGGTGATATTCTGTTGACCTTGGAAGGTCAAGGATTGCGCCATTTTTCTGGTCGAGTGGCCTTTATTATAGACTTCTTGCAAGGTTTGGAAGTGAATCTAGACCACATTCTCTTTAATAGCTTATCTACATCGTTTTTGACTTCCTTCCATTTTCCAGACAAATCAGGTCAGGATATCCTGGTTTGGCAAGAATCATTGCAGGATCATATTCCAGGAAATATGCAACTAATCTTGGAGAATGATCAACTTCGAGTTAAGACCATTATCATTTCAGATTATGCGACCTATGAACGCGCTCTACAGTTGACAGATGAAAAATTCCATCATAAGTTTAGTCATCTAGGCTATCATTATCACTTTAAGCGCGATAATTTTGTTCGTCCTGATGCCTTGATAGTGACCAATTCGGACCAACTAGAGCAGGTCGAAAAGCTAGTAGAAAGTTTGCCAAGGGTTACTTTCCGTATCGCAGCAGTGACAGAGATGTCATCCAAGTTGTTGGATATGCTTCGCTACCCTAATGTTGTACTCTATCAAAATGCCAGTCCTCAAAAGATTCAGAATCTCTATCAACTATCCGATATCTACTTGGATATCAACTATGGTAATGAACTGCTTCAGGCTGTTCGTCAGGCCTTTGAACACAACCAACTGATCCTAGCCTTTGAAGAAACAGCCCATAATCGCCGCTATACAGCTCCTAATCATATTTTCGCTAAGGAAGCAGTTGACGATATGATTCAAACCATTGAGTTAGCCCTTTCTCATGTCAAAGAGATGGGACGAGCTCTGGTAGACCAAGGGAATCATGCCAATTATGTGAATCCAATCCTGTATCAGGAGCGGATGGAAACCATTTTAGGAGAAAGCCATGGCTAAAAAAGATCTATTTTATCAGGATGTTGAAGGTCGCATGGAAGAGATGAAACAACAACCCATCAAAAAAGAAAAGTCTACACGTGGTGAAAAAATTAGTAAGACCTTTTCTTTCTTAATAGGATTTATCATTTTGATTGG
>CAJZLM010000198.1:0-3014 GCA_916050595.1 Streptococcus mitis
TTTCATCTGCAATGGCCATTGGGTCTTCATAGTTAGGGTCATCAGCAGTCAAAAAGACTTGAATCTCAGGGTGTTGATTGAGGAGAAGTCCAAAGTCCTTACGACGACTTTCTCCCTTATTTCCTGTCGAACCTAACACCAGAGCAATCTTTCCTGTTTGATGAGTCTCTACAACATTGATGAGTTTTTTGAGACTGTCACCATTGTGGGCGTAGTCGATGAAGACCTTGGCTCCATTTTTCTGAGTGAGGACTTCCATACGACCAGGAACGCGGGTTGCAGCGATTCCTTTTTTGATGTCCTCAAGACTAGCTCCGAGACGGAGGCAAGCAAGTCCAGCAGCAACGGCATTTTCTTGATTGAAGTGGCCAATGAGTTGGATATCATAATCTCCAGCGAGTTTACTCGTAGCTGAAAAACTAAAGGCTTTGGAATTCTCGATTTGGTTGCTCGACTGACTACCGTAGAAATCATGGTCTTGATCATCGACTTGTTCTTTCAAGACAGAAAAGTGGTCCATGTCACTGTTAATGATGACTGCTCGGCTATTTTCCATCAAGAGACGTTTGTGGTAGAAGTAGTCTTCAAAGCTAGGGTGTTCAATCGGGCCGATATGGTCGGGGCTGATATTGAGGAAAACTCCCACATCAAAGGTTAGACCATAGACACGTTTGACCAGATAGGCCTGACTGGAGACCTCCATGATGAGGTGAGTACGGTCATTTTGCACAGCTTGATTCATCATGTCAAAGAGGTCAATACTCTCAGGGGTTGTCAATGCAGACTTAAAGAAAGTCTTGCCATCTAGAGTTGTATTCATGGTCGAGAGCATAGCAGGTCGATGCCCTTGAGATAAAATGTTATAGGCGAAGTAGGCTGCTGTTGTTTTACCTTTGGTTCCAGTGAAGGCGAGGAGTTTGAGCTTTTTCTGTGGATTTCCATAAAATTCCATAGCTACCAAACTCATGGCTTTCTTGATATCACTGACGATGATAGCAGGAATACCAACCTCATAGTCTTTTTCAGCCACATACCAACCGAGGCCTTGAGAGATGGCAGAAATCAGAAATTCCTTCTTAAAGGCAGCACCTTTAACGAAAAAGAGGCTCTTCTCTTTGGCCTTGCGGCTGTCATAGCAGATGGTGTCAAATACGACATGGCTGTAGTTGTAGTGATAATGTCCTTGGTCGATAATCTCACGGAAGAGACCATCTTTCTTTAAAATATCTAATACGGTTTCAATCTTAATCATACTTTCTATTGTAAACCGAAAGTCGCAAATTTACAAGTGACAAGGAAAAGTTTATAATGGAAGATGAGGAATTTTTCCTAGTGATTAAAATTAAACGAGGAATCTATGTCTAACGAAAACAATCACCAGCAGGCCCAGATGTTACGGGGGACTGCTTGGCTAACGGCTAGTAACTTTATCAGTCGTCTACTCGGTGCCATTTATATCATCCCTTGGTATATCTGGATGGGGTCTTATGCGGCTACAGCAAATGGTCTCTTTACCATGGGCTACAATATCTATGCCTGGTTCTTGCTGGTTTCAACAGCAGGGATTCCAGTTGCGGTGGCCAAGCAAGTTGCCAAGTATAATACCATGCGAGAAGAAGAGCATAGCTTCGCCCTGATTCGGAGTTTTTTGGGCTTTATGACTGGACTAGGTCTGGTTTTTGCTTTAGTCTTGTATGTCTTTGCTCCTTGGCTAGCAGATTTGTCGGGTGTAGGGAAAGACCTGATCCCAATCATGCAGAGCTTGGCTTGGGCGGTCTTGATTTTCCCATCTATGAGTGTTATCCGAGGCTTCTTCCAAGGGATGAATAACCTCAAGCCTTATGCTATGAGCCAAATCGCTGAGCAGGTCATTCGTGTTATCTGGATGTTGATGGCAACCTTCTTCATTATGAAGATGGGTTCTGGTGACTACCTATCAGCCGTTACCCAATCCACATTTGCTGCCTTTGTCGGCATGGTAGCTAGTTTTGCAGTTTTGATCTATTTCCTTGCCAAAGAAGGATTACTTAAAAGAGTCCTTGAAACAGGAGATAAGATAAACAGCAAGCGTCTTTTGGTCGACACCATTAAGGAAGCTATTCCTTTTATCCTGACAGGATCTGCTATCCAGCTTTTCCAGATTTTGGACCAGATGACCTTTATCAATAGTATGAGCTGGTTTACCAACTATAGTAATGAAGACTTGGTTGTCATGTTTTCTTATTTCTCTGCCAATCCTAATAAAATCACTATGATTTTGATTTCTGTTGGGGTTTCGATTGGGAGTGTAGGTTTGCCACTTTTGACTGAAAACTATGTCAAGGGAGACTTGAAGGCGGCTTCTCGTCTAGTTCAGGATAGCATCACTATGCTTTTCCTATTCTTGCTACCAGCAACGGTTGGAGTAGTCATGGTAGGAGAACCTCTCTATACAGTCTTCTATGGCAAGCCAGATAGTTTGGCTATGGGCTTGTTTGTCTTTGCAGTTTTGCAGTCTACTATTTTAGGCTTGTACATGGTCTTGTCTCCAATGCTTCAAGCCATGTTCCGCAACCGCAAGGCCGTTCTCTATTTTATCTATGGTTCCATTGCCAAGCTGGTCTTGCAACTGCCAACCATTGCTCTCTTTCACAGTTACGGGCCTTTGATTTCTACAACAATTGGTCTTATTATTCCTAATGTTTTGATGTATCGGGACATTTGCAAGGTAACTGGTGTTAAGCGCAAGGTGATTTTGAAGCGAACCATTTTAATCAGTTTGTTAACTATTTTCATGTTTCTAGTAGTTGGGATATTCCAGTGGATTTTAGGATTTGTCTTCCAACCAAGTGGACGTTTGTGGAGTTTCCTATATGTAGCCCTTGTCGGTGCCATGGGGGGAGGAGTTTACGGATTCTTGAGTCTCCGTACCCGTCTATTGGACAAGGTGATTGGAAAAGCCCAAGCAGATCGCCTGCGAGCAAAATTAAAAATTTCTTAAAAAATAATTTATAAATAAAATGAATAAGTTGAGT
>CAJZLM010000199.1:0-3011 GCA_916050595.1 Streptococcus mitis
AAAAATACGTTTATCCATCAATTCTTATTCCTTTATTTCAGCTCTTACAACGTTTCCAAATGACCTTGAGAGTCTTGCAAATAGATTATTTCAAACCTTGCAACTTCTCCCAGACGATCTCATAAACGTCGGTTAGTTCTCCCAATCCTCTACGAAAAACATCCTTATCCATGTGGTTACCATCCGCATCCCACAAACGGCAGTTATCTGGTGAAAATTCGTCTGCCAAGATAATCTTGCCATCCTTGTCAAAACCGAACTCTAGCTTAAAGTCAATCAATTTAAGATCAATCTCAGCAAACCAGACTTTCAAGAGTTCATTGATACGACGAGTTTCTTCCTTCAAGTAGGCAATCTGCTGGTCATCCGCAATCTGTAGGAATTTCACATGCTCGTCATTGATGAATGGATCATCCAAATCATCATTTTTGTAGTAAAATTCGACAATCGGAGTCTCAAATGCGATACCTTCGTCTACGCCAAAACGTTTTGAAAAGGAACCAGCAGTGTAGTTGCGAAGCACAACTTCCAAAGGAATGATTTCCACCTTTTTATTAAGTTGTTCCGTGTCTGAAAGTTTCTCCACAAAGTGAGTCGCTACGCCAGCCGCATTTAATTTCTCGAAAATAAAAGATGAAATCTGATTATTCAACACTCCCTTACCTGCAATCTGCTCCTTCTTAACACCATTGAAAGCAGTCGCCTGGTCCTTGTAAGTTGAAATAATAAGATTTTCATCCTCAGTTGTATAGATATCTTTAGCTTTTCCCGAATAGATCAATTGTTTTGACATTTTAAAGTTCGCCTTTCGTATTACTTGAGCACATTTTACCACAAAAAAACCAAAATCACAAGAATTTAGCCGAATAAATAGCGCATTCTCTTCGGAAATCATAAAGAAAAAACTGCAAGAAGTATCTTTCTCACAGTTTTAAAATCATTTAACTCTAAAAACACGAACATTATTCTTTGTTCAAAAATTGATCCAAATAGTAGCGCAGATAACTTTTCTTGCCCGTAATCATCTGTAGACGACCTTCCACCCCGTACCTAAGTTTTTCAGCCTGATCAGCAGTCAGATCAGTCTCTGCCTCGATTTTAAAGAAATTCCCTTTTTCAGTCTTGGTAGCTGTCGCATCAATACTTGTAATAGTAGAATCTAGGAAAAGTTGATTCTTGGCATCATGAGTCGTAGTATAGCGAACAGAATCACCGACCTTGATCCTTGCTACATCCTTTGAACTAAGATAAGCTGTTAGTTTGGCTTTCCCTTCTTTTTCCAAGGACGGATAGAGTTGAGCTAGTAAGGCACCTTCTGCTACCATGGTAGAATCACTGGTCTCAGGATTAAGATGAAGCACCCCATCCTCACTTGCCATAATTTTCCCCTTGTCTAGAAGATTTCCCTGTACCTTCTTGCTTGACTCCACCTCTAAGATTTTCTGCTCTAGAAGGGTCAATTCCTGACCAACCTTTGCCAAGTGTTGGGATTTGAGAGACTCCAATTGACTGCTTAAACCTGACGCATAGGCTTGCTGGGTACCTGAACCTGCATACTGGACACGGTAAGTAGCAAGACTAGATTCTAACTGAGAAAGCTGCGCTTCAACCTGCGCAACAGCCTGAGCCTTAGCTTGGGAATTTTCCTCACCCTGAGATTTGTAGGACTGGTAGAGAGAGTAGACTAGATTCTGACTGGCCAAGGAAGCACCTGTTTCAATAGCTGACTTAGCTGTCTGGTAATCGCGAATTTTAGCCTCTGTTTGGCTGATGAGATTGGCGATTTCAGCTTGGGTTTGACTAGCTGCTGCATTCTGGGACGCGATAGTCTCATTTTGTTGCGATGTACTAGCCCTAAGACTGCCTGCTTGACTGATGTAGTCGCGAAAGGTGGCCTGGTAACCAAACTTATCCTCCTCTGGAAAGTAGTCCGTCCCTTCTTGCAGGCTTTTTTGCAAATACTCCAATTGCTTTTTTTGATCCTTGAGCATGTCCAGCTGACTGGCATAAGACTCCGCTTGAACACCTTCTGCCCCTTCCTGATATTGAACCAGAAGATCCCCCTTCTTAACCAGCTTATTTTCTTCCAAATGATTGACAAGAATACGATTGTTGCTAGTTGACTGGATATTGGCAAGGATACGACTAGGCTCAACAGTAGCCCGAGTTGACAAACTCATCTCCTTCTCTGCCAAAGTTGCAAAGCCAAGTAAAAACACGAGCAGAAGGAACATGGGGACAATCACCCGACTGGAAAAATTATGGTAACGACGATTATAAAACTCCGCACTTTCTAAAAATTCTGGTTTCATCCTCTCCTCTTTCTAGCTATTCACCAAATGGGCGTAAAAGCCACCCTGTGCAAGCAAATCAGCATGATTTCCTTCTTCAACAATCTTGCCTTGATCCAAGACAACAACCTTCTCTGTCCGCTCAGCAATGGTCAAGCGGTGGGCGATGAAAATCAAGGTCTTGTCTAAAGCCATAAGATTATCGACAATTCGCTTCTCTGTCAAGATATCCAGACTGCTAGTTGCCTCATCCAAAATCAAGACCGGCGCATCTGTCAAGAGAGCACGCGCCAGAGCAATTCTCTGACGTTGACCACCTGAGATCCCTGCCCCATCCGAAGTCAACTCTGTCTGATAATTCAGTGGCATACGCTCGATACCCTCCCGAATCTCTGCCAATTCGACCGCCCGTAAGATATCCTCTTGAGTCGTCCCTTCCTTGGCTCCAAGGAGAAGATTCTCCAAAATCGTTCCGTTAAAGACATAGGGCTGTTGAGGCAGATAGTTGATATACTGGCGCAGGGCTTTTTTATCAATCTGATTAAGATTGACACCACCCAGACTAATCTCTCCCTGACTTGGGTCGTAAAAATTAACCATCATTTTGGCTAAGGTGGTCTTACCCGAACCTGAAATCCCCACAAAAGCTATCTTAGACCCTTGTGGAATGGTCAAATTGATATCCGACAAGACGTCACGACCATAGCCATACTTGTAGTG
>CAJZLM010000200.1:0-2994 GCA_916050595.1 Streptococcus mitis
AGTCTATCACCCAGTTTATGACTAAAGGACAACTGGATAGCAGCATCAAGGACAAAATGATGATTGAAAAAATTCAGCAACTCCAAGAGGAATACCAACAAGCCATCATCCCTCGTATGTATATTTACTACGATCGCTTTTCTCTCAAGGAAAAGAAAGAAATTAGCGGATTTCCCTACAATAAAATTCGTATCACCATTGACCAAAATCTAACCTATCGTGATGAGAATGTCAGTTTATTCTCAGGAAAGGACGGTTTCCCTCTACTAAACGAGGACATTGTCATCATGGAAATTAAAGCACCTGGTAGAAAACCCCAATGGCTACAAGATATTCTCGACCAATATGGACTGGTAGAGCAGAAATTTTCAAAATACAGCTGCGCTTACCACAAGTCTCAGGGGCGGGACTATAGCCCACGACCAAGCACAGAAAGTGTAGGTACTACTTATGTCTAATCTTTTCAACTCTATTTTCAACGACACAACTGCTACTGCCAATCCTATCCAGCTCTCTCTGGCTCTCTTGGTCAGCCTGATTTTAGGTTTGGCGCTGACCTGGGCCTACAAACACCGTACCCTCTATACACGGGAATTTGCTGTTAGTTTGACCCTACTCCCCTGCTTGATGACCTTGGTCATCTTTCTGGTAAATGGCAGCTTAGGAACCTCTATCGCTGTTGCAGGAACCTTTAGCCTCATTCGTTTCCGTTCAGCTACCAGTGGCTCACGGGAACTAATTGCTATCTTCCTTGCCATGATTATCGGGCTGGCAGCAGGGACAGGCTACCTAGCTCTAGCTGTTCTCTTCACCGTCTTTATCTTAGCGGTATGGCTTCTTTTGGAAAAGCAACAAAGCAAGAGCAATCACCAACGCCGCAGACTATTAACCATCACAATTGCCAACCAAGAAGAAAAACTCCAAACTATCCAATCTGGGCTATCACAATTCTGTACTGAGTTAGACCTTATCTCGATTGATACCAGCAATGATGGAGAACAAGTCACCACTGTCTATGAAGTGGATTTCAAGGCTCAAACCGATGACTTTCAAATCATCAATTACCTCACTAGAGAACAGGATACTTGTCAGGTTTCCCTGACCAAAAATGCCAAGAAAAGAAAGAATTTGTAGAACTTCTAGCGTAAAACCTATAAAAAGCTAGGTAAATACTCAATTGTAAAAAAGTTAACCTAATTTATGATAAAACGCATCATATCAACGTTTTTTAACACTTGATATGATGCGTTTTGCTTATCTTGAAAATTTTTTGCCTAATCGCTTTATTTCACAGGTATTTCCTTAATCACGCGCGCGGGATTGCCAGCTAGGACAACATTATCTCCAAAGGACTTAGTGATTACAGCCCCTGCTCCAGCAACAACATTATTCCCCAGTGTCACTCCAGGAAGGACAATAACCCCACCACCAGCCCAGAAATTGTCTCCAATTGTGATAGACTTTCCGTACTCGATACCTGAATTGCGCTCCTGCGGATCTAGTGGATGGAGGGGTGTCAAGAACTGACAGTTGGGACCAAGCATGGCATTGTCCCCGATGCGAATCGGACAAACATCCAGCATGGTCAAGTTCCAATTAGAATAAAAATTTTCCCCTAGATGGATATTGACCCCATAATCGACCACCAGGCGTGGATTAACATAAAGATTTTGCCCGGTTGATCCAAACCAAGTCTTGATAATCTCCGTCCCCTTCAAGGGATCTTCTTCTCGGTTAAAGGCAGCCTGTTTTTGGCGAGAAGCCTGAGCTAAGGCTCTCAGTTCTGGGTCCGATGGACGGTAAACCTCTCCTGCAATCATTTTCTGGTATTCACTGGTCATTGTATTCTTCTCCTTATTCCCTACTATCATATCAAATTTTCTACCTATCTGACTAGGATAAGGATCACTTTCTACAGTTTATCCTCTGATTGTCATCATATCCTGTCTATCTATCTAAGCGAACATGGGAAACGATTCCATCTGGGTTTGTGATTTCCAACTGGCTAGATGTCAACCACTTGATTGGTGCATCAACTTCTTGTGCTCGTTTCGCAATCTTTAACAGTTCTTCTTTATGTGCGACTTCGATGACATAAAAGGCTAAGCCTGGCAAGCCTTGCTTACGCGGAGCCAGATCTTTTCCTCCCCATTCGTTGACTGCCAAATGATGATGGTAATCTCCAGCTGCAATCCAACTAGCGCTAGGTACACTGAATTTATCCTCTAACCCTAACACCTTTTGATAAAACTGGCTGGACTTTCGACTATCCTTGACGGAAAGATGAATATGCCCCATTCTCGTACCTTCTGCTAGGATAAATGGATCTCCAACTCATAAATGTCCTGCGCCGCAAGAGCCTCCGTCACTCCGATAATGCGTCCATCTTCTCGAATATCCCATGTGGAAACCGGCTTATCTCGATAGAGTTCAATGCCATTTCCCTCCAAATCCTCCAAGTAAAGAGCCTCACTGTAACCATGATCCGCACCACCGACAAGAGGAATCTGTAAATCTGTCAGGTGTTTCAAGACATCAGCCAAATCCTTTCGTGTCGGCAAGAGAATAGCCAGATGGTAAAGGCCATAATGTTCCCTTACTTCACCGCTCTCTTGTGTTTGAATCAGCTGTACCAAGGCTTTTCCACCAAGGCCTAGAATGGCCTCTGTCTCAGTTTGAGATAAGACTTCTAAACCAAGCACTTGCTGATAAAAGGCTGTTTGACTTGCCAAGTTCTTTACATTTAAAACTGCCTCTGCCAAATAAATGTGGCTCTTGTATTCATAGGTCATAAATAGTCCTCTTTTATAGTTGTAATCATTTTAATTACAACTATTATATAATTTCCATCAAGAAAGTCAAGCCAGACAACTTGAAGCCTATATTCTAACAAAAAGAGGTCAATGTCCGCCATCAACCTCTTTCTTATCGTTCATTCTTTTTGCTAAGTAAGATGAATACTTTACCTATGACTTGCTATTTTCAGCCTAGTTA
>CAJZLM010000201.1:0-2988 GCA_916050595.1 Streptococcus mitis
TTAAAAGAAGCGCAACTTTTTAAAAATGTGAAGGAGGACGCTAGTGGCTAAAAATTTAAAATTAAAATTAGCTCGGGTAGAGCTTGATTTAACTCAGGGTCAACTAGCAGATGCTGTCGGGGTGACGCGCCAGACTATTGGTTTGATAGAGGCGGGAAAATACAATCCCAGTCTCTCGCTCTGCCAGTCCATTTGCAGATGTTTAGGGAAAACCCTAGACCAATTATTTTGGGAGGAAGAAGATGGTAAATAAATTTATTCATTATCAATTACTTGACGAAAGAGAAGAACAACTAATTAATAAAGCTGGAGCGGAATCCTTTACCCTCTTCATTGGGCTTGTGCTTCTAAGCTATTTGGTGGCTGTATTGGCTCCATCTCTCTTTAATCCGAATTTTCTAGTGTATATTCTGATAGTAGGAATTTTCTTCTTTTTCAATCGTGCCCGTTATCTGGGAGTGACCTACTATAGTCGTTTTCATTTTACGATTTTGGGTTGTTTTTTCCTAAACTTGGCGATTACAGCTCTTTTGATGTTGCAGAATTATCAATTTAATATCGAAATTTATCAGCATAATCCTTTGAACGTTAAATACCTGTCTGCTTGGGCAATTACTTATGTCATTTACCTTCCTTGGGTTTTTATCGGCAATCTTGGTCTGAAGAGCTATGGTGAATGGGCTCAGAAAAAGTTTGAGCAAGATATGGATGAACTGGAGAGTGGAGAATAGCTTGTTACTCTTTTCTCAATCCAGCCAAAATGTGTTATAATAGTACTAATTTATTGGAACACATGAAAGTTCTTGAAAATTTTCATTGGTTTCTAGTTAAGGAAGTAGGAAAAGTATGTATCCAGATGATAGTTTGACATTGCACACGGACTTGTACCAGATTAACATGATGCAGGTTTACTTTGACCAAGGAATTCACAATAAAAAGGCGGTCTTTGAGGTTTATTTCCGCCAACAGCCTTTTAAGAACGGATATGCGGTTTTTGCAGGTTTGGAAAGAATTGTGAGTTATCTTGAAGACCTGCGTTTTTCAGATAGTGATATAGCCTATTTGGAGTCGCTAGGCTATCATGGGGCATTCTTGGACTATCTCCGCAATTTCAAGTTGGAGTTGACCGTTCGTTCTGCCCAAGAAGGGGACTTGGTTTTTGCTAATGAGCCTATTGTGCAGGTGGAAGGCCCTCTAGCCCAATGTCAGTTGGTCGAAACGGCTCTTTTGAACATCGTCAACTACCAGACCTTAGTGGCGACTAAGGCAGCTCGTATTCGTTCGGTTATCGAAGATGAACCCTTGATGGAGTTTGGGACACGTCGGGCTCAAGAAATGGATGCGGCTATCTGGGGAACACGCGCAGCGGTGATTGGTGGCGCCAATGGAACCAGCAACGTGCGCGCTGGTAAACTCTTTGACATTCCTGTCTTGGGGACCCATGCTCATGCCTTGGTGCAGGTTTATGGCAATGACTATGAAGCTTTCAAGGCTTATGCTGCGACCCACAAAAATTGTGTCTTTCTTGTGGATACCTATGACACCCTTCGCATCGGTGTACCAGCTGCCATTCAGGTGGCGCGTGAGTTGGGGGACCAGATTAACTTTATGGGTGTGCGGATTGACTCTGGGGATATTGCCTACATTTCCAAGAAAGTCCGTCAGCAACTGGACGAGGCTGGATTTACAGAGGCTAAGATTTATGCTTCAAATGATTTGGATGAGAATACTATCCTCAACCTCAAGATGCAAAAGGCTAAGATTGATGTCTGGGGTGTGGGTACTAAGCTGATTACAGCCTATGACCAGCCAGCTCTTGGGGCAGTTTATAAGATTGTTGCCATTGAAGATGAAAATGACCAGATGCGTAATACCATCAAGCTGTCTAATAATGCGGAAAAAGTGTCTACGCCAGGTAAGAAGCAGGTGTGGCGCATTACCAGTCGTGAAAAAGGCAAGTCAGAAGGCGACTATATCACTTATGATGGTGTAGATGTTGGCGACATGACTGAAATCAAGATGTTCCATCCGACCTATACCTACATCAAGAAGACCGTTCGTAATTTTGATGCTGTTCCTCTCTTGGTGGATATTTTCAAGGATGGAAAATTGATTTACAAGCTGCCTAGTTTGACTGAGATTCAGGACTATGCTCGTAAGGAATTTGACAAGCTTTGGGATGAGTATAAGCGTGTGCTCAATCCGCAGCACTATCCAGTGGATTTGGCGCGTGATGTATGGCAAGACAAGATGGACTTGATTGACAAAATGCGTAAGGAAGCCCTCGGTGAAGGAGAAGAAGAATGAGTTTGCAAGAAACGATTATCCAAGAGCTGGGTGTCAAACCAGTGATTGATGCCCAAGAAGAAATCCGTCGTTCCATTGATTTCTTAAAAAGATATCTGAAAAAACATCCCTTCCTAAAAACCTTTGTACTAGGGATTTCTGGAGGACAAGACTCAACCTTAGCAGGACGTTTAGCTCAATTAGCTATGGAAGAACTGCGAGCTGAAACGGGCGATGACAGCTACAAATTTATCGCTGTCCGTCTGCCTTATGGAGTGCAAGCTGATGAAGCGGATGCTCAAAAAGCTCTAGCCTTCATCCAGCCAGATGTCAGTTTAGTGGTGAATATCAAGGAATCTGCAGATGCTATGACGGCAGCAGTCGAAGCGACAGGTAGTCCTGTTTCAGACTTTAATAAGGGAAATATCAAGGCTCGTAGCCGTATGATTGCCCAATATGCCCTTGCGGGTACCCATAGTGGAGCGGTCATTGGGACAGACCATGCTGCGGAAAATATCACAGGTTTCTTTACCAAGTTTGGTGACGGTGGTGCAGATATTTTACCACTGTTCCGTCTCAATAAACGTCAAGGAAAACAACTATTGAAGGAACTAGGTGCAGAGCCGGCCCTTTATGAAAAGATCCCAACAGCAGACCTAGAAGAAGACAAACCAGGTTTAGCTGATGAAGTCGCACTTGGAG
>CAJZLM010000202.1:0-2987 GCA_916050595.1 Streptococcus mitis
TAAAAGAAGTATTAAGCGTCGCAAAAGTTGCGAAAAAATCATCACTCTTTTTGGGTGGTGTCGCATTTGGTACCCTTGGTTTGAAAATCTTGGCAAGTAAGGAAGCTAAAAAAGGTTATTCTAAAGCTTTGGCTAAGGCTTATAAGTTAAAAGACGAGCTAGATGCATCTGTTTCTGTTGTGAAGCAACATGGAGACGATGTCTTGCAAGATGCCAAATATTTGTACGAGCAAGAGAAAAAAGAAGAGCAATTAGATAGCCTTATAGGAGAATAATATGTCTTTTAAAGTGCTACATAGAGGATACCAACATATCCGACTATCATCTTCTTTTTCACTCACCTTGGATATTCAAGACTATCTTCGTTCCTTGGCGAGAGATGAAAAGGGGATTGAGTCTATCCAGTTTTACATGGATCAACAGCACTTTACTCTACGCATAAAAGAAGGCTTTTCTGTATTAGATAATGCAGAAGCCTTTTTAAAAAGAATTGATAAAGGGAAAGTTTCTGAGTTGATGACTCTTCCCATTCGTAGAGAAGAGAGTGCTTATTCTATTGTTTCAGGTGCAGCGATTAAGCGTATACTTTTTCGTAGTTTTGTGCCGTATCCTATTCGCTATATATGGACTTGTTATCAGGCTTTTGGCTATATTAGAGAAGCCTATCAAACACTAGCGCGTAAGGAACTAACGATGGAGGTCTTGGACTGTTCGGCGATTTTATTGTCCTTGTTTATGAACCAATCCAAGACAGCTAGCAATATCATGTTTATGCTTGATTTGGGGAATCATTTAGATCAGTGGTCCTTGAAAAAAACTGCAACAGATTTAGAACAAAGCCTTCTTGCAAAAGAGAGCGATGTATTTCTAGTACAGGGGGATACGGTTGTTAGTATCAAGAGTTCCGATGTTCAAATAGGAGATGTCTTGGTCCTATCTCAAGGAAATGAAATTCTGTTTGATGGACAAGTAGTTTCAGGTTTAGGTATGGTCAACGAAAGTTCCTTGACGGGAGAGAGTTTTCCAGTTGAAAAAAGAGAGTCTGATTTAGTTTGTGCAAATACAGTATTAGAAACTGGAGAGTTACGCATTCGTGTAACCGATAATCAGATGAACAGCCGGATTTTACAACTGATTGAGTTGATGAAGAAATCTGAAGAAAACAAGAAAACGAAACAACGCTATTTCATCAAGATGGCGGATAAGGTCGTCAAATATAATTTCTTGGGGGCTGGTCTGACTTACCTATTAACAGGTTCTTTTTCTAAGGCTATTTCTTTCCTATTGGTCGATTTCTCCTGCGCTTTGAAAATCTCTACTCCTGTAGCTTATTTAACAGCTATCAAGGAGGGGTTGAATCGTGAAATGGTGATTAAGGATGGAGATATTCTGGAGAAATATCTGGAAGTTGATACTTTCTTGTTTGATAAGACGGGAACAATCACAACTAGTTATCCTATAGTTGAAAAGGTGTTACCTTTTGGAGACTATAGTGAGGAAGATATTCTCAGAATCAGTGCCTGTCTTGAGGAACACATTTATCATCCTATTGCTAATGCCATCGTCAAGCAAGCTGAGATAGAGGGAATTGAACATGAGGAAATGCATGGGAAACTCCAATATATCGCAAGCAAGGGGATCAAATCTCATATAGATGGGCAACCAGTTCTTATTGGGAATTATGTTTTGATGCAGGATGAGCAAATTCATATCAGTTCAGAACAAAATGCTTTAATTGAAGAGTACAAGAGTCACTATAATCTCTTATTCTTGGCTTATCAGAATGAATTGATTGGAATGTTCTGCATTCATACTCCTTTGAGAAAAGAAGCAAAAGCAGCCTTGGAGAAACTTAAGGCGCAAGGGAAAAAATTGATTCTGGCAACAGGGGACACCTTGGTTAGAACAGAGGAATTAGTCAAAGATTTGCCCTTTGATCAGGTCCATACAGACTTGAAACCTGATGGGAAATTTGAGTTAGTAGAGGAACTGCAGAAAGCAGGTCACACTATTTTGATGGTTGGGGATGGGTTGAATGACTCAGCTGCTCTAACCCTATCAGATATCGGTGTGGTGATGAATGAGAGTGCAGATATTTCTAAGCAGATGAGCGATATCTTATTGTTAGATAATCGCTTGGATTTCTTCCAAGAGTTGGATTGGCTATCATCATCTTTACAAACACTCATCAAGAAGAATATTCAAGATACCGTTGTCGTAAATAGTAGTTTGATTGGCTTTGGCTTGTTTAATTGGCTCAGTCCTTCAAATCTTTCTATCTTACATAATCTAACAACCTTACGCATAGTCCTGCGTAGCCTGTCTATTAAGAGATAGGTGGGGGACTATTCACAGCAAAAAGGAGTTACCTTTCTCGAGGTTAACTCCTTTTTTATAGGTAAATGTTGAACAGTTTAGTAAGTCAATACAAAATATTTTTTCTTTCCACGACGGATAACAGTCAGTTCGTTCTCTAACTTATCTGCGTCACTCAAGACATAGTCAAGGTCTTGGATGCGGTCGCCGTTGACGTAGATAGCTCCGTTTTGAACATCTTCACGGGCTTGGCGTTTTGAGTTAACTACACCAGATGACACGAGAAGTTCTACGATATTGTGGTTTTCGTCTGCTTGTACTTGGTAGTTTGGTACTCCACGAAGTCCTTGTTTGAGCTCTTTGACAGAAAGGTTTTTGATGTTTCCTGCAAAGAGTTGCTCAGTGATGTTGAGGGCTTCTTTGTAGGCTTCTTCGCCGTGAACAAGTGTTACGACTTCACGAGCCAAGACTTTTTGAGCCAAGCGTTCGTGTGGAGCTGCTTCAAATTGTTTACGGATGTCTTCAATCTCATCAAGTGACAAGAAAGTAAAGATCTTCAAGAAGCGAACAGCGTCAGCGTCCATGACGTTCATCCAGAATTGGTACATTTCGTATGGAGAAGTCTTTTCAGGGTTGAGCCAGACTGCATTTCCTTCTGATTTACCAAATTT
>CAJZLM010000203.1:0-2934 GCA_916050595.1 Streptococcus mitis
GCGTTTATGAAAAAGAAAACAGCAGTGGTATTTGGAACCTTTGCTCCACTTCATCAAGGACATATCGATCTGATCCAGCGAGCGAAGCGTCAATGTGATCAGGTCTGGGTAGTCGTTTCAGGCTACGAGGGAGATCGAGGGGAGCAGGTAGGCTTAACGCTTCAAAAGAGATTTCGCTATATTCGTGAAGCATTTCGAGATGACGAGTTGACCTTGGTTTGTAAGTTAGATGAAACCAATCTTCCCCGTTACCCTATGGGCTGGCAGGAGTGGTTGGACCAGATGTTAGAGAAGATTTCCTATGATGAAACCCAGCAAGAACTAATTTTCTTTGTGGGAGAAGCAGACTACCAGCAAGAATTATCAAATCGTGGCTTTGAGACTGTCTTGCAAGAAAGAAAGTTTGGTATCTCAGCGACTATGATTCGAGAAAATCCAAGCAAATATTGGAAATATATCGCTCAACCCTTCCGTCGTCAGTTTACAAAGAAAGTGTTGATTATGGGAAGTGCCAGCAATGGGAAGACCACTCTAGCAAAGGATTTGGCAAGGTATTACGATGCACCAGTCAGCTTGGAATATGCGCGTGAGTACCAGATCAAAAACAATGTCCGCGATGATGAATTGACTCCAAAGGATTACTATTATCTACTTTTGGGGCAGTATGACCAGACCTCTAAGTTAATTGACAGTAATGCCAATAGGGGACTGGTGATAGCAGACACCAACTCCTTAGTAACCAAGGGCTACTATGATTATTATATGGAGACTGAGGACCAAGGGGATTTATCAGGAGAGACTTTTGACAATCTTTTTGCCTCGATTTTAGCAAAGGAAAAATGGGACTTGATTCTCTTTGTACAACCTGTAGGCTCCTATGTCAATGACGGTTTTAGAGATATGACCATGGCGGAAGACCATATTCGTCATAGTTTTTCCCAGCATTTGGACCAGATGAGAGAGCGCTACTTAGTAAACATTCCACTAGTTTATCTAGCTGAGGATTATCTAGGAAATTATGAAGCAGCAAAAGTGGCTATTGATGCCATTTACCAAGCAGATTAGGAGAAAAATATGAAAAAACTAACTGAAAAAATCACACAATTTATCGAGAACTTTAAAAACGTCCATGCGGAAGCCCGCAAGATTGGTTTTGCAGGAATCATGAACCTGCTCTGGAAAGATCTCTTTGTCGGCCGTAGCCTCTTCCAGTGGTTGTATCTCATCGTCCTGTCAAGTGTTCCTTTGATCTTGGAATTCACGCAAAATACAGAAAGTCATGACTGGATGAGCTTATTTGCCTCTTGGACTGGGATTGTCTGTGTTATCTTGGTAGCAGAAGGGCGTGCAAGCAATTATCTCTTTGGGGCCATTAACTCAGCTATCTATTTGATTTTGGCCATGAATGCAACTTTTTATGGTGAAGTCTTGACGACCGTTTACTTCTTTGTCATGCAGCCGATTGGTCTCTATGCTTGGCTGTCCAACCGTATCAATGATCAAGGAAAAGCAGAAGAATCTCATTTTGAAGCTAAGAAATTATCTGTGCTTGACTGGCTCAAGTACTTGGCTTTGACTGCTATCATTTGGATTGGTATGGGCTTGGCTTACCAAAGTATCCATAGTGCTCGCCCTTTCCGTGATAGTGTTACCGATGCGACCAATGGTGTCGGTCAGCTCTTGATGACACGTCTCTACCGTGAGCAATGGATTTTCTGGATTGCAACTAATCTCTTTAGTATTTACCTCTGGTGGGGTGAAAATATCCATATCCAAGGGATGTACTGGGTTTACACACTCAATAGTCTAGTAGGTTGGTACCAATGGACCAAGGCAGTTCGTAAGGAGGCATAAAATGACGGACACGATGATTCCAGCAGGGATGACGGAAAAAGAATATTTTGAAATTCATGCCAGTCAGGAGGAGTTTTTAGACTGGTACTACAAGCAGGAACTCCCTCAATACGAAAAACCAAGTGTGACGGTGGATATGGTAGCCTACTGCTTTGTCGAAGGAAAGATCAAGCTCTTATTAATTCGTCGCAAGGCTCACCCTTATCAAAATTGTTTGGCTCTGGTTGGAGGATTTATGGACAAGGGCGAAGATGCTGCGCATGCCTGTCAGCGTGAGGTGAGAGAAGAAGTCAATCTCGATCTTCCTTTGGAAAAAATCGAGCAATTGATGACCGTATCGACTCCCGGCCGTGACCCACGGGGCTGGACAGTGACCATTGCCCACTTGGTTTATTTGCCTAGTCGTGCATTAGAACTTGTTCAAGCAGGAGACGATGCCAAGGATGTGGTTTTTGTAGATGTCGATTTTCAGACGGGTAAGTGCTTCTTAGAGGGAGTAGAGTTGGAGGAGCAAGCTTTCGCTTTTGACCATTATGCCATTATCCAAGAATCCATCAAACGAATCCAAGGCCGCCTCGACTGGAATCCGACCTTCCTTTATCTGCTGGAGGAGGAGTTCACTGTCTACGAAGGAACTGAACTGGTCAATCTTATCAACCCCGGTCGTCCAATCGTCAGCAATAACTTTCTCGTAAAATACGGAGAATATGTAGAAGAAGTCGGACTCAAACGAGTGCCTAAAAAGAAACCAAGAAAAACCTATCGATTGAAATAAAAAACGAGGTCGGGAAAAGTTCCCGACCTCTTTTATTTGCCTTTATTAGTTTGATTTGCTGTTGCGACTGTTTTAGGGATGGCTATCTTTCTTAGAATTACTCAACATGTGAGTAAAGAAATCTTTGTATCGATACTTGAGATAGTTCTCATGTAAAAATAACAAAGAGATATAAACAATCAAAAAGATTGTAGTCAGATAAAACACATCAAATGCAGTTCGCGCATAGTAAGCGGCTGATTGATAAGAGCCAATTGCTCCCAAAAACAACCAAGGAAGATACTTATAATACTTATTTAGCATAA
>CAJZLM010000204.1:0-2918 GCA_916050595.1 Streptococcus mitis
TCAATCGGTCAATTCGGTCCACCTTACCTCGTACAAAGACACTGCGTCCATTGTCCAATTGAATAAAGGCTTGGTCTTTGCCGCCAAAATTCGCTTCCTCTTTGATGGTTTCGATGGCTGGATTGTGTCGGAGAATATGTCCAGTCGTCCGTGCAACATCAAGTAGAACTTCCTTGGTAAACTGAGCTTCCAAACTTTCTTGATAAATGGCTTCAAATTCGTGTTCTTGACTGGTTTCTTGGATAGCTTGTTCTAAACGTTTGTCAAAGGAATCTTCGTCAGGAAACTGCAAGGCGCGTTCAAAGATACGGTGCAAGAAATTTCCGTGACTGCGGGCATCAGGACGTAGACGTAATTCCTCCTGCAAGCCTAACACGTAGCGGAGGAAATAACTGTATTGGTTTCGGTAAAACTCCGTCAAACCAGACGTAGACAGGTAAAATTCCTTGTCATCTGGATAGAGAGCCTGTAAGGTATCCTTGGTCAACTGCTTACTGCTTGGACTGGTTGGGAGGGCTGGATTTTCCAGACCTTGCTGTTCTAGTTTTTTACCCATGACACGCGCCAGAACCTTGACAAAGGTCAAATCTTGCTCAGTATCACTCGTCTCGCTCTGCTGGTGATAGGCAACTAGACTGGACAAAAGACTGTGATATGACCCCATATCTTCCTTAGACAGCCCTTTGTGATTCATCCTCTTCTCTTTCCTGCTAAATCCAAAATGGACTAGCTCTTGAAGATAAGCTGATTCCTTGCTTTCACTTTCGTTAAAAAGGCTTGGAGCCGACAAGACCAACTGCTTACGAGCAGAATTGACCAAGGAAAGCATAGTGTAGCGATTTTTCTTGAGATTTTCACTGCTAGCAATCAGCAATTGCGCCCCATCTTCTGTCGCTTGGTTTAGGCTCTGTCTCTCTTCATCTGTCAAAAGACTGGTGTTTTGAGAAATTTTTGGTAAATTGTCCTGAGTTAGACCAATGGCGTAGACAAAGTCAGCAGTCAGTGGTGCAATCAAATCGTAACTCTGCACCAGAACTGTGTCTACTGTTGCTGGAATAGTACGATACTGAGATAGGCTCATACCGGAATGAAGCAAGGACAAGAAGTCCTCCAGACTAATTTGTGAACCAGCAAAAACAGTCGCAAATTGTTCTAAAACATGACAGAATGCCTTCCAAACTTCGGCTTGTCTTTCCTGTTCAAGAGCTTCCATTCTAGCTGTCAAATTTTGCAGTTGCTTGGTCACCGCTCCTTCTTTTAGAAAGCTATTCCACTTTTGCAAGAGATTTTCAGCCTTCTGCTTTCGGCTGGTAAAGAGAGTCTCAAGAGGGGCTAAAATACGCAAACGAAGAGCATTTAAACGTTCCAAATTAAATTTTCCATGGTGGGACTTGGTGAAGGTTTGCTGAAAGGCTGGCAAGCCATTGATGCCAAGATAGCGTATATATTGCTCAAAAGCATCAATATCCGCCTGACTAAGGTCGGTATACAAACCAGTTCTGAGAAGATTAATCAAATCTTCCTGACGGAAACGATAGCGTTTTAAAGCCAATATAGACTCGACAAACTGTGTCAAGGGATGATGCGCCATAGCTTCGCTTCTACCAAGATAAAAAGGAATCTGATACTGGTCAAAAATAGTTTTCAGCGATAACTGGTAAGAAGCCACATCACCCAAGAGAATACGAAAATGCTTGTAGCTCAGGTCTGGATTGGCATGTAATTTCTGACGGATGCTACGGGCTACTAGCTCCAACTCCTCCTTTTGCGTCAAGCAAGACCAGATTTGTAAGTTTTCACGGTCTTTCTCATCGACATCCAAAGCGAGTTCTGAAAAGTCATAAGAAGACTCCAGCAAACGAGAGGCCTTGTCAAAACTATCCATCTGCTCATGAGTTTGAGAACAATCCAGAGCAGGAGTTTGGTATTTAGAGGCTAGATAATGGAGAAACTCCACACTGGCTTGGTAGAGATTGCCTTCAGCGAATGGACTGGTATAAGCTTTCTTACTAGCATAAGTTCCAATGACAATCTCAACACCCTTGCCGTGAAGTAAGTCCACAATTCGCTCTTCTTCGGCAGAAAAACGGGTAAATCCATCAATAACCAAGGCGATTTGAGTAAAATCACTACTTACCTTGTCATTCTCAATAGCTTCAATCAAATGGGACAACTGACTTCCTTGAGCCAACTGGCCTTGATTGAGATAGGCTGTTACTTTCTCAAAAATCAAGAGTAAATCTGCTCGCTTGTCCTCATCTGTCAAACTCTCCAAGTCCAAAAAACTCATCTGAGCTTTGGTCATCTCGTGATAAAGATCAATCAACTGCTGGATAAATTGAGGATCCTGCTTGATGGCACCGTATACTCGTAAGTCTTTGGGATCAAGTTCGGCAAGGCATTTGTAAAAGGCCATCCCAAGACCAATGTCATCTAGACTGGTCTTGACAGGTAGGTCATTCAAAATCAGGTAACGAGCCATCTGCGCAAAGCGCGTGACGGTAATCGCAAAAGAAGCCTGCTGGGACAAGCATTCCAGCACGGCACGTTCCTTCTCAAAAGAAAGAGAGTTGGGAGCAATGTAGAAGACACGCTTGCCAGCAGCAACAAGCTCTTCTGCCTCTATGGTCAAGATTTCTGTCAAAGAAGTCCGAATATCAGTATAAAGTAATTTCATCTCAGCCTCGTTTGCTTTATCAAAGTTTCTTACTCTATTATAGCAAAGTTCGCTTCACAGTCCAAATCCAAAATTCTAGTTGACAATCATTTAACTAGCAAATCAATCATACTTCATCATCCACTTTCATATGTTGAAAAATAAGGAGGAAAAAGTCTTTGGAAACTTCAAAATGTCCATAACGAAGTCGAGAAGTATAGTCTCTCCATTCAGGATGTTGTCTGGCTATTTCTATGGAACA
>CAJZLM010000205.1:0-2894 GCA_916050595.1 Streptococcus mitis
AAATTAGGAGCGAATGTCTCAATCGCAAAATCAGTAGAAACCTTTGAAGCCTGATAGACACTGTCATGGTCTTGTGTGATGCCATACAATGCTAATGTTTCAACAAAGGCAGCTGTTGAAGTTTCGTAATTATCCAGTAAAGTTCCACCTAAGTCCCAGATGTAATCGTGATATTTCATAGCTTTCATTATACCATTTTTTCCTTAAAAAAGCGATGATTTCCCTGAGTTTTCCACATAAAAAACGAGAGTTTGACTCCCGTTTTACTGTTTTTTACAAAAGACATCTCGATAGAGCATTCCTGTTCGTAAAGTCTCTGCGTCTCCTCCTAATTGCTCTACCAACTCATAGGCAAAGGCAAGGGCGGTAGAAGGGCCTCGACTAGTTGTCAATTGACCATCTACCACTACTGTTTCCTTGACGTAGTGACCATCAAGGATTTGCTCTTGAACGCCGTCATAACAAGTGTACTGCTTGTTTTTCAATAGCCCTGCTTGATTGAGGGCAATTGGCGCCGCACAAATAGCTGCCAGTTTCTTCTCTTCTCGTTCGAAGCTTTGCAACTCTTGAATCAAGGTCTGATTATCCCGCAAATGTGCAGAACCAGGCATGCCGCCAGGAAGAACAACCATATCATAGTCTGATAAATCCCCATCAAAGACACGATCTGCTCTTACTTGGATTGCATGCGAACCAGTCACTTGCTCTTCAAAACCAACCATATCACAAGTGATATTTGCTCGACGCAAAACATCCACAACTGTCAAAGCTTCAATTTCTTCAAAGCCTTGAGCTAACATAACTGCTACTTTTACCATGATTTCTCCTTATTTGATTTGTTTTAATACAACCTTTTTCCGTTTGAATGGTACTTTTCCGCTCTTTTCTTCAGCTAGATTGGTCTGGTAACTCATCGATAAAAGCAAGCCAACACCAATCAAGTTACTGATAATAGCCGATCCTCCTTGCGAAATAAAAGGCAAGGGAATCCCAGTCAAAGGAAGCAAACCTGTCACAGCACCGATATTCTCAAAGATATGGAAGAGCAACATCATAATCAAACCTGTGGAAATATAGGTGTAGAACTGGTTATTTGATCTAAGAGTAATCTTCAACATACGGTAAATCAGCATGAGATAAAGGGCGATAACAAGGACAGAGCCAATAAAGCCAAAATCTTCTGCAATGACCGTGAAAATCATATCCGACTCTCTAACTGGAATAAGCAGATTAGAAGCATTAAACCCTTGTCCAAATAAGCCACCGCTTCCAATGGCAATCTGCCCTTGAGCCTGTTGGTAAGTGGTTGTTTGGGCAAAGTCAAAAGGATTGAGCCAAGCCAAAATACGGTTGATTTGGTAGGTCGGCATTCCCAGTTGATGAAGAAAAGCCCTGCCGTCCTTGCTGATAAAAACAGCTAAGAAACCAGCAATTCCTGTTACAGCAGTCACAAATACTGGGATAATAATTTTCCAAGAAACGCCCGATAGCAAGACGATTCCTGAGAAAATAGCCACAAAAACCAAGGCCGTCCCTAAGTCACTTTGAAGTGCCAAAAGAACTAGGACTGGAATGGTAAAGAGAATCATCCAGAAAATCAACAAGAAGTCCAGCGGAACTGTGCGTCTCCATTCCTTATGTTTTTTTGTAAACTGGACAATCACACGAGCCAACATGAGGATATAGGATATCTTCATAAATTCTGACGGCTGGAACAAGGTAACACCATTTACCGATACCCAGTTTTTGGCACCCGTGGATGCAACTAGGCTTGGATTATAAAAGACGATCGGCAAGACCATGAGTCCCAAACCTAACATATACAGAAAGGGGGTCACTTTCCAAAGAAATTCTGTATTAAAGAGCATGACGATAAAACCAATCACAAGCCCCAAGGCGATCCAGGCGACCTGCTGCCCTAAAATGGGCAGAATATTGTTTGGATAATCATGACTAACAGCTATATAGATAGCCACCACGCCAATAACCAGTAGAAAAAATACTGGCAATAGCAAACTATAATCGACTCTAGAGTCGAGAGAACGTTTCATATACACTAACCTTATACTTTCATACAATACTATTTATCAAAGTTCATTTAAAAATTTATCAACAGCCTCATCAACTTCGGATCGAGAGACGGTTTTAACAGTCGCTTTTTTTGCTAGAGAAGTCACAATTTGTTTGCCATATCGCTTTCCGACAATTCTCCTATCCAAAATAAGAGTTAAGGAACGTTGGTGTTCACGTCTCATACTTCTTCCCAAAGCTTGCTTTAAACGAATAATGGCCATTGGCAACTGATAATCATAAAAGGCATTTTTTCCTTCCTGATTCAGTTCCCGATTAATCTTTTTCGTCAAGGGCTCTTGAGGATTTTGGAAAGGAAGTCTTGGTACAACTTGAATCACAAAATGATGACTTGAAAAATCAACTCCCTCCCAGAAACTTGCTGCACCAAGCAGGATTTGTTGTTCACCTTTTTCAAAGCGTTTCTTAAGCTGATGAACATCCCCATTTTTATACTGGGCCAAGTGGCTAACTGGAAGTAAATCCGATACTGCTAGAAGCATGTCTTTAGCAGTAAAGAGAACTAAAATCGGTTGCTGGAAAGCTTGAATTTCCACTAGTAAAGCAGCTACCTCTTGAGCGTAAACTTCTAAGGAGGTTTCTGTTACCAAGGGGAAATCTTTGACCAAGATCACTTCTTGATCCTGTTTTCCCCAAGCTTCAATCTTGACAAATTTGGCTTCAGGATAGCCTAGAAGGTCTGCCAAAGAAACTCGCTGACTAATCTCAAGAGTAGCCGATACTCCCAAGACTTGACATGAATTAGGTACTAAAGAAGATAGGAGAATACGGCCTGATTTTGTAGAAGAAATCTGAATTTTCTT
>CAJZLM010000206.1:0-2889 GCA_916050595.1 Streptococcus mitis
TTGGGACACCATAGGCTTTAGAGAAGTATTTGAATGCTCCTTCGCTGGTTACAATGAGTTTCTTTTCAGCAGGGATGTTATTAAATTTATCCTTACTTTCTTTATCAAGTTTGTCTAACTTATCAGTATATTCTTTGAGATTTTTTTCGTAGAATTCCTTGTTGTTAGGATCTTTAGCGCTCAATTGTTTGGCGATATTTTTAGCAAAGATAATTCCATTTTCAAGGTTAAGCCAAGCGTGTGGGTCTTCTTTACCTTTTTCATTTTTTCCTTCAAGGTAGATAACATCAACGCCTTCGCTGACTGCAAAGTAGTCTTTGTTTTCAGTTTTCTTAGCATTTTCTACCAATTTGCTAAACCAAGCATTGCCACCTGTTTCAAGGTTGATACCGTTATAGAAAATCAAATCAGCTTGAGAAGTTTTCTTGACGTCTTCAGGTAGTGGTTCGTATTCGTGTGGGTCTTGACCAACAGGAACGATACTGTGAAGATCAATCTTGTCACCAGCAATATTTTTAGTAATATCAGCGATGATTGAGTTTGTGGCAACAACTTTTAGTTTTTGACCAGAAGCTGCATCTTTTTTTCCGCTAGCACATGCTACAAGAGCAATAACGGAAAGAAAGAGAACGAGTAATGTACCTAATTTTTTCATTAGATCCTCCAATTTATTGGGGTTTTGCCCCTTATTTTAACAAATGTTTATTTTTCAGTTTCAAATATCGTTGTTTAGGAGAGATAAAGAAACTGATTAAGAAGAAGCTAGCAGCTGTAAGTACGATGCTAGAACCAGCTGCTAAGTTTAAACTATAGCCAATAAAGAGTCCCAAAACTGAAGCTGTAGCTCCAAAGGTTGAGGAAAGGAAAATCATACTTTTCAGGCTATTAGCATACAGATAAGC
Organism: Streptococcus mitis; assembly: GCA_916050595.1. Taxonomy (GTDB): domain Bacteria; phylum Bacillota; class Bacilli; order Lactobacillales; family Streptococcaceae; genus Streptococcus; species Streptococcus mitis_CY. The sequence goes on from CAJZLM010000206.1 coordinate 903, forward strand.
AGTTGCAGCTGGGGTAATCAGCATGGCTACAATCAGGATAGTTCCGACACTTTGCATGGCTGTCACAGACACGAGAGTCAGGAGTACCATGAGAAGGTAGTGATAGAAATTGACAGGCATTCCCATGGCTTTAGCCAAGAGTTCATCAAAGGAAGTTATCAAGAGTTGCTTGAAGAAAATCCAGATCAACAAGAGAATGACTGCCCCAACACCCATAGTAATAAACATATCCGTATCTTGTACGGCCAGGATATTACCAAAAAGGATATGGAAAAGGTCAGTTGAACTTTTAGCGACACTAATCAAGATGATACCGAGGGCTAAGAAAGAAGAAAAGGTAATGCCGATGGCGGTATCGCTTTTGATAATCGAGTTCCCCTTGATGTAGGTAATGATGATGGCAGCTAGCAATCCAAAGACAATGGCTCCGATAAAGAAGTCAAGGCCCAAGATGAAGGAGAGGGCTACACCTGGCAAGACAGCATGTGAAATAGCATCTCCCATGAGTGACATCCCGCGTAGAATGATGAAACATCCCACAGCTCCAGCTACGACCCCGACGACAATAGCTGTTATCAAGGCATTTTGTAGGAAATGGAATTTTTGCAATCCATCGATAAATTCTGCAATCATAGGTCACCTCCATTGAAAAAGAGTCGATTACCGTAAGCTTCTTTGAGATTGGCTTCGGTAAAGGTTTCTTTGGTCGGACCAAAGGCAATCACTTCTCGATTGACAAGTAAGACTTGATCGAAGTAGTGGGGAACCTTGCTGAGGTCGTGGTGGACGATGAGAACCGTCTTCCCAGCTTTTTTCAGATCTCTCAGCGTATTCATGATGATTTCCTCACTGACTGAGTCAATCCCAACAAAGGGTTCATCCAAGAGGATATAGTCGGCTTCCTGAACCAAACATCTGGCAATCAAGACCCGCTGGAATTGACCTCCAGACAGTTGACTGATTTGACGTTCAGCGTAGTCAGCTAGGCCGACGATTTCAAGGGCTTCCTTTACTTTTTTCCAATGTTTAACATTTAAACTGCGAAAGAGAGGAATAGAGGGAAATAGTCCTAGTGAGACACATTCCTTGACCTTGATGGGAAAGTTGTAGTCGATATTGATTTTTTGTTCGACATAGGCGATTCGATGTAAGGATTTTTTAACTTCCTTGTCATCGAGAAATGCCTGACCTTGATGTGGGATAATTCCCAGCATCCCTTTTACTAGTGTTGATTTCCCAGCGCCGTTTGGGCCAATGATACCGGTAATGGTTGGTCCTTGGAGCACTAGTGAAATATCCTTAAGTGCCAACGTTTCTTTGTAGGAGACACTGAGGTTTTCGATACGTATCATACAGTTATATTCCTCCTATCTTTTAATATACCTTAAAATAAAAATTAAGTCAAGTTAATTTTTGAAAAAATTAAAATAATAACTGAAAAACAATAGAAAATATCAGTTCATTTTTAATTGCATTCCCAGGTAATTTTTGTTAAGCTAAAAACAAGTACAAATGAAAGTGAGAACAAGATGACACGTTATCAAGATGATTTTTATGATGCAATCAATGGAGAATGGCAGAAGACTGCTGAAATCCCAGCAGATAAGTCTCAAACGGGAGGTTTTGTTGATTTAGACCAGGAAATTGAAGACCTGATGCTGGCGACAACAGACAAGTGGTTGGCAGGTGAAGAAGTGCCTGAGGATGCTATTTTGGCAAACTTTGTCAAATACCACCGCCTAGTTCGTGATTTTGACAAGAGAGAAGCTGACGGTATCACACCTGTCTTACCACTTCTTAAAGAATTCCAAGAATTGGAGACTTTTGCGGATTTCACTGCCAAACTAGCAGAGTTTGAACTTGCTGGCAAACCTAACTTCCTTCCTTTTGGTGTATCACCAGACTTTATGGATGCCAGAATCAACGTTTTATGGGCTAGTGCTCCAAGCACGATTCTGCCAGACACAACCTACTATGCAGAAGACCA
>CAJZLM010000207.1:0-2887 GCA_916050595.1 Streptococcus mitis
GGCTTTAAGATAAATAGGAACAGGCTTTTTCTTGGGAGCCTTAATTGGATAACGGTCCATGGTTCCATTCTGATATGCCGCACTAAAGTCCTTAACTGGGCTTTCTTCTGGCCTAGGATTTACTGGCGCCTCAATATCTGAACCCAAGTCCATCAAAGCTTGATTAAAGTCACCCGGACGCTCTGGGTCAATCAAGATTTCCATCATTGCCTGAAAAATTTTGCGATTACTTGGAATCCCAATATCATGGTTAACTTCGAACAGACGGGCCAAAACACGCATAACATTACCATCTACAGCTGGCTCAGGCAAGTTAAAAGCAATACTGGAAATCGCGCCTGCAGTGTAAGGACCAATCCCTTTCAAACTGGAAATTCCTTCATAGGTGTTTGGAAATTGACTACCAAAGTCAGTCATAATCTGCTGGGCTGCAGCCTGCATATTACGAACTCGAGAATAATATCCCAGTCCCTCCCAAGCCTTCAACAAACGCTCTTCAGGCGCATTCGCCAAACTTTCTACTGTTGGAAACCAGTCCAAGAATCGTTCGTAATAAGGGATAACCGTATCCACCCTAGTTTGCTGGAGCATAATTTCAGACACCCAGATATGATAAGGATTCTTACTCCTACGCCATGGTAAATCTCTTTTGTTTTCATCATACCAAGCGAGAAGTTTCTCACGGAAAGAAATGATCTTCTCCTCCGGCCACATGACAATACCGTATTCTTTCAAATCTAACATATCTCTAGTATAACACAGAAGATTCTAACTGTCCTTTTCCTAGTATTAAAAAGCCTCTTCCCAAGGGAAAGAGGACTAAATCTTATTGATGAACAGCTTGAGCTGCTGTGATAAGGGTCAACTTGTAAACATCATCTGCATTACATCCACGAGAAAGGTCGTTAACTGGTTTGTTCAAACCTTGCAAAACAGGTCCTACAGCTGCAAAACCACCAAGACGTTCAGCCATCTTGTATCCGATATTTCCTGCCTCGATACCTGGGAAGATAAAGACATTTGCTTGACCAGCTACTGTACTTCCAGGAGCTTTCAGAGCTGCAGTTTCAGGAACAAAGGCTGCATCAAATTGCAACTCACCATCGATTTCAAGGTCAGGACGCACGTCGTGAGCAATTTTAGTTGCTTCAACAACCTTATTGACGCTCTCACCAAACCCTGAACCTTTAGTAGAATAGCTTAGCATAGCAATTTTAGGCTCGATTCCAAACATCTTAGCTGTGATTGCTGAGTTGATGGCAATTTCAGCCAAGGCTTCTGCATCAGGATTGATATTGATAGCACAGTCTCCAAATAGGTAACGTTCCGTACCACGAACCATGAGGAAGGCACCTGAAGTACGAGTCACATTTGGACGAGTTTTAATGATTTGTAGGGCTGGGCGAACTGTTGAAGCTGTTGAGTGAATAGCTCCAGATACCATTCCATCAACCAAGCCCAAGTAAACCAACATAACACCAAAATAGTTGACATCTTCAACCAAAACCTTGCGTGCATCTTCTTCAGACATTTTGCCCTTGCGACGCTCTACCAAGGCAGCAACCATTTCTTCAAATTTATCGTAGTGTTGAGGGTCGATGACCTCATAACCATCCATGATCCCTTCAATTTCAAGATAAATTTTAATTTTTTCAGGATTTCCAAGCAAAACAGGAATCACTTCTGTTTCTTTTACCAAGCGTTTAGTCGCTTGAAGAATACGTGGCTCTTCCCCTTCAGGGAGAACGATACGAGCATTTTTACCAACCAGGTTGGCTTTGAGACTTTCAAAAACTTCCATGAGTTTTCTCCTTTAAGATAATAATTATACTCTGAAACAGTTTTTATAGAGTATTAGTTGATAACTGAGTAATAAGGTTGCTGAAATCATCCGGCAAGGGACTTTCTAACTGCAAATCTTGCTCTAAAAATGGATGATAAAAGGATAGGTAATGGCAATGCAGGGCCTGACGTTGAATGCCGTCATCCAAGCTACCACCATACAAATCATCTCCCAACAAAGGAAAACCAATATGAGAAAAATGGACTCGGATTTGGTGGGTTCGTCCAGTGTGCAAACGAATATCTACCAGGTGAATATTTCCATAAGAAGCTACAATCTTGTAGGATGTATGGGCATACTTTCCACCTTTAGCCACCCGTCTGGTGATAATAGAGTCTTCATCACGCGCAATAGGAGCAATAATTTCCCCCTCTGGCTCCAAGTATCCATCACCTTTAACCAAAGCAAAATAGCGTTTCTCGATAGATTTCTTCTGCAACTGCTTGTCTAATCGTGCATGGGCATAGCCGTGTTTGGCAAAGAGCATCAATCCAGAAGTGTCTCGGTCAAGCCTAGTCACAATGTGAACCTGCTGATTTTCATAGTCTTGCTTGACGTAGTAACCCTTGATAAAATTGGCAATGGTATTAGAGTGATTAACACTAGGAATAGAAGCCACTCCATAGGGTTTATTTAAGACTAGAAAATGGTCATCCTCATAGAGAATATCCAGTGGGCGCTCGATAGCTTCGAGAGTTTCAAAACCTTCCTCAGCGGGAATATCTATGATAACTCGGTCTCCAATATCCAATAGATACGTCGCATTTTGCGGTTGGTCATTGACCAGAATAGCTCCGCCTCGAAACTTAATCTTGGCCAGCAGTCCCTTCGAAACCTCGTGCTTTTTTAAGAAGGTCTTAACCTTTACATGCTCATCTGCGATAAATTCAAACCTCATTCATCCACCTCGCCGATAAATGCATCCTTAACACGATTCCAGAAACTGGTGTGGCTCGGTGACGCGACAAAGTGAATCTTATGATGGTCGATTTGATACTCAATTCTTTCGATATTGCGGAAGGAATAAACGCTATTGTCAACCGA
>CAJZLM010000208.1:0-2875 GCA_916050595.1 Streptococcus mitis
AGTATACTCCGAAAAATGATGACCTTTTCAAAAAGATAACCAACGAAAGACTGAGGATTCAATTGACGCTCTTCTAACACTTTTTTCAATGCGTCTCTAGCATGTCCGTAACCTCTAGTCAGCTCATTTTCATCGCCCTCTAAAATTTTTTTCTTGGAAAATAAATCTTGAATATTCTTATTTGATTTCTTCCTAGCTGGAAAGGTAAGATTGACAGCTTTCAATCTATCAAAACCAAACTCATGCTTCAAAGCTAAGGCAATCAAATTAAGGGCTGTTGTTCGTTGTTGCCCATCTATGATTTTGAAAATGTCATTCTCTTTATTAACGACTAATGTTCCAATATAGTAATTGTCTCTATTTTCTTGAACAGCATCTGCTACGTCGTTCAATAACTGCTCAATTTCATCATAAGTCCAAGCAAAATTTCTCTGATAAAGAGGGATAGCATAGGTATCTTCATTTAACAAACGATTAACTGATAAGCTTATATGTGTTTCTACCATTTATCTTTTTCCTCTTCTATAATCTTGTCCACAGTATAATTTTCAAATAGCTCTCTATCTATTTTGACCATAAAATCATTCGGAGTGACAGCATGAGATAAAAGTTGAAATAGCTTTTGAACCTCTTTTTGTCTAAACCTTCCACCAGCAGCATAGTTCCCAACTGTCGCATCATATATGGCTTTAGATTTAACTCTAGGGTAGTAAGACCAAATAAACAAGGTCTCTACTATCTCCTTTGATAGCTCCTCTTTTCCAAATCTATCTGCGAAAAGCGAGCAAATATTTAGGAATATATTGTGACATTTAAGATAGCGTCCTTTTGAGCTATTGTAAATGTTTAACATACCTTCTGGGTAAGCTAAATTTTGTCCTTCCTCCTCTAACTCATTAGATATTCCTAACTGTTCATTTAAAAAATCTTTATGATTTTTAACAGTTTCATGAGCAGATTCAATATACTCAAAAAATTTACTTCCATCAATGATTGGCATAGTAATGGACATGGGGAGATTTTCAATATGACGATACAATTCTAAGTATGGAAAGTTCTGATTCAAATCAACGCCTTTAAAATCGTCAATAAAATCCTCTGTAAAACGGAGATAAGATCCATAACGCTTGTTTGTTAATCCTGTCTCTCCTCGAGACCAACGTCTCATACGAAAAAGATGTTTATCAAACAACTCTTTGAGACTTAAATCTTTATCTTCTACAAATTGCTCCCACTTTTCAACAATCTTTTCATCTTCTGAATCTTCCTTGCGAAGATGATATGCTTTGAGCAAATCATGAGGTTCTAAAGATTTTCCACGATTATTCTGAGAATCAAATAACTGAAAGGCTTCAGATAATCGTTCCTGTGGCATAGTAATCACGGAGACAGAACAATTTTCCAATAAAAAATTGCAAATATCTTTTGCCTGATTTTCGCCAACTAATTGAGTCAAATTTTCCCACTCATTATAATTTTCACTCGCATGATAGCAAGATAGCTCTCCAAATACAGTAGCACTCAGCAGTTGCTTAGCACCCTTATAATTCTCTAAATCATCTAATAAATGAAGAAACAAGGAAATAGAAATTAGCCGTTGCTGTCCATCGACAATATCTAAGTATCTATCATTTCCATCATTTTCATCATTTTCATGCAAGATAACGGAACCAATCTGATATTCCTTTTTCCCCATAGCATCTCGTAAATCATAAAAAAGATTACGGATATGTTTTCTGTTCCATTTATATGGTCTTTGATAAGAAGGAATTCGCAAATTCCCTTCTTTCAATAGTTCTCCAACCTTTTTAGAAGTAAATTGAATACTCATTTTATCCTCATTTATATTTATCTATCATTTCTTGAACTGTTCGCTTCATATCCTCTACTAAAATCCGAGGAGACAAAACAGTAACCGCTTCTCCTTGCCCCAGCAACCAGCGTTTAAGCCCCGGTGTATGCTGACTTTCAAACTGAAAATGAGTCCAATCGCCATTTTTCCCAACTATTTTTGCATTTGGAAATTGATCCATCACAATCGTCGGATCGTACAAGTACTCGATTTCAATACTGATTTTCTTCCCGATAAAAGCATCCACTCTCTCGTTACGAATATCACCATCTCTAAATTTATCTCGATAAGAAATAGAGGGTTTCTCTATACCACTAAGAGACCATGACTGGATACGGTCTACTCTTAAAGTAATATAAGTAGCATGTTTCAACTGGTAAACAACCAGATAGAAATAATGACTATCATAGTAAAGAGAGACTGGCAAAACAGTCTGCCTCTTAGAAGATTCAGAATAAGGTTTTTGATAGATAATATCTAGAACCTGTTCATGCAAAATAGCTTCTGATAAATTCCAAATTTTCTCTATTCTATTTTGTTGATCCGTTAAGGGAGCATAGTTCAGCTTTTCACTGCCAATAATCTGCTCAATTTCTTTTTGGTCATCACGAGGAACTAAAACCAGCAAATTTTTTAGTAAGCTATCAATTTCTGGTCTGTTCAGTGCTCGATTTTCCAATAAAATCTTTGAAATAACGAGAATATCCTTTTTATTAAAAACTGACTTACTTGCTAAACAATACTTATTCGTCTTACGGTTATAAAGAAAATCTCCACTATAACTGGTGTTACTAGATAAAATATCACGGAGTAGCGAAAAATCTCTCTGTATAGTCTTTTCACTAACCTCAAATTCCTGAGCCAATTGCTTTTTTTCAAATGAAGTACCTAACTGTAAACGTAAAAAAATCGTTAGCAGTCTCTCTTGATCATTCATTTGCAATTTCCTTCTACATATTATTCAAACAATATTATTTCCAGTACATTATTATCACTTCTATAGTCTAACTAGCACTTTATATT
>CAJZLM010000209.1:0-2864 GCA_916050595.1 Streptococcus mitis
AGTAAATATGATTTTATCGTAGACTGTGATATATGACCAACATTCTCTATTTTTTAATTCATATTTTAAATTAGGAAATGCTTGTGATACTTGAGCAATAATGTTCTTATAAACTTCTATCGTATCAAATACATACCGATTAACAGATGTTGTCGCACTTCCCTCACGATGATCATAATAATAAATCGGTTTGTCAATAAATACACTACTACATCTTGTTTTTAGTAGCAATTCCGTTAAAAATAAGGCATCTTCAGCTAGATGGTAGTCTGTATTAAATTTCTCATCTACCAGCAGGTCTCTCTTAAATAGTTTTGCGACTGGAAAGAATGATGTCTTAGTGGTCATCAGTAATTCTTTCATGGTTTCTTCTGTTGACCAAAGTTCTTTTCTACCAGAATACGGGGGTAAATCTGTCACTATTCCATTTTTGATATGGTGTAGAGGAGCAATCACAAAACCTACATTTCCTCCCTCAACTGCACTAGCTAAAGTAGCTAGGTAATCCTTGGTGACGAAATCATCACTATCAACAAAAGTTATCCAAACACCCGTCGCTAGCTGAATTCCAATATTTCTGGCATTAGAAACACCAGCATTTTCGATATGGTAAACCTTGATATTTTCATACTGATATGCTAAATGATCACAGATTTGTCCACTGGAATCAGTAGATCCATCATTTATTAGGATTAGTTCAAAATTAGTATAAGTCTGATGAAGAATTGACTCCACACATCGCTCCAGGTAGGCTTCTACATTGTAGACTGGAACGATAACGCTAATTTTTTCACCCATCATGCTCCATATTCTCCCTTGTACTCTGTATAAGACTTATCCATATCAGCGATGACAGCATCATGATGCGGTAGCTGCTTGTCTGCTGGTGGAGGTGTCATGTAGTCTCCAAAAGCAGTGCTGAGATAGGCATCGTAGCCAACTGGAATAGGCATCTCTGTTCCTTCAAAGGGCAAGAAAAGATTATCCTCAAAAGATGCGATTGGGTACTTGTTTCTCATGTAGCCAGGACCTGAGCATAGTTCCGTGATTCCATCGCTCTCAGCTAGATCATACTTGGTCATTTCTTTTTCAGCTTTTTTCCAAATGCGATAACGGAGAGATTTGGGAGTCAAACCGAGTAAAATGCGACTCCCCCATTTCATAAGTGCGCCATGCTTTTCTGGAATAGTTTGCGCACAAAAAAGAGAATAAATCAGTGCCCAACGAACCTGTTTTTTCCGCTCAGCTGAATTTTTCGGATAATAATCCAAAGGCAAAACATCCAAAGCCAAACCATGTGGCAAATCCAAATCTTGCTGGTAAGGTTTAATGCAGGTCGTTTCCTTGTCACGAATGGTAATAAAAAGATTGCGGTCGACAAAATCCTTGTTACTCTTCGACAAGAAATAACGCTCATCTGCATAACGAGGCCATAATTCTGCTAATTTCTCATAATCTTTACGGGGCATAAAAAAATCTAAATCATCATCCCAAGGAATAAAACCCTTGTTTCGAAGGGCACCAATAGCACCTCCACCACAGAGATAACAAAGCAAATCATGTTCTTTACAAAAGGCCACAAAATATTCAGCCATCTCCAGACTTCGAGCCTGAATAGCTTTTAAATCAGTCATATTGTTCATTATTCTTTCTATCGTATCGTTCCATTATACCACAAATAAGGGATGAAAATCTATTGCAGACTGTAAAAAATCAAAGCCTGATTGCTAGATAAATAGCCTTCAAACTTTGATTCTTCTATCTTATTTTATCTCAAGCCCATCTGAGATAATTTATTCTGATATTTGTTTTGATCAACCATCAACCCCAAGCCTCCATAGACATCATAGGCATCGACCCAATCACCTAGTTCTGGAACTGTTAATCTCTCAATACCATTTTGCGCTCCATCTAGGAAGGATAAACCATTGGTCAGTAGGAAACTATAAGGAACATTCGTAGAGGTCATGCCAAAGACCTTACCAAGTGCTTCTGATCCAGTAAAGAGTTTAGTTGGATCCTTGAGTTGTTGCAGAACAGCTGTCAACACTTGCTGTTGTCTCTTGGTACGACCGTAATCACCTTCATCATCATCACGGAAACGTGCATAATTGAGCAAGGTCGAACCATTCATCTGCTGTTTTCCAACTTTGATGGTTTGGGTTGGAGACTCAGTCTCAGTAGCATGCAAATCATCTCCGACTGTAGCTTCTGTCAATGGACGCCCATTCAATGTTGAAAATTGGGCATCAATTGTCACACCATCAGGGAAAAGCGTGTCAATCGCTGTTGCAAAGGCCTGAAAGTCAACCAAGGCATAGTACTTAATGTCCAAGTCAAAATTATCTTTCAAAACTTGGCGAACCATTTCTGCCCCTTTTTGCCCCTCTTGTTCTCCTAACTCATAGGCCACATTTAACTTATTATCGGACTGCTTTCTACCGTTAATCACTTGGCTATAACCGTCTATATAAACCAAATTGTCACGCATGAAGCTGACCAGCTTAATTTTCTTATCTGAGCCGCCAACGTTTAGGACCATAATAGAGTCTGTTCTCGTTTCAGCACTGTTTTGGCCAATTCGTCCATCCGTTCCCATAATCAAAATATTAACTCCATCTCTGGTATCTTGACCATTAAAGACTTCTACTTTAGCAGCCTTAGCATTGGCAGGTTTGTTTGGATCAGCATTTGAATACCCTTTTAGGAACATAAAAATCATGCCAAAACCGACACAGGCCAGAAGGGCAAGCAATCCTGCAAAAATGCGCCCCCAACGAATCTTACGTTTTTTGGACTTAACCTTTGGAATAGAATTAATCAAGCTCCCGGTGCTGGAAATGAAATCCAGCTTACCGATGCGA
>CAJZLM010000210.1:0-2863 GCA_916050595.1 Streptococcus mitis
GCAAAAGTTCCTTTTGTACAAAGCAGACCAGCTTGGCTTGTGATTTTGATGACTTTGGTTGCAGCCTTTTTCGTAACCAGCCTACCTTATGGACCACTGGTAAATATTCTTCGTCTAGCACCCTTAGGATTTCCTTACTTCTTGTTCTTAATCTGTATTATTTTCTTGTATATGTTTAGCGTTACAGTTATTAAGAAATTTTACATTAAGAAGTATAAAGAATGGTTATAGTCCGTGTTTTGTCAAGAAAAAAGTTCAAAAATTGCCAAAAAAGTTAAAATTTTTTTAAAATAGGTCGCAAGTCCGATGTTTTTTATGGTATAATAGTCTAAACTGATAGTAACATGTAGCGAAAGGGGTAGGTACATGATCAAAATTTATACAGTCTCAAGTTGTACTAGCTGTAAAAAAGCGAAAACCTGGCTCAATGCCCACCAGTTAAGTTATAAAGAACAAAACCTTGGTAAAGAAGGAATTACGCGAGAAGAATTACTGGATATTCTGACAAAAACAGATAACGGAATAGCCAGCATCGTTTCGTCTAAAAATCGCTATGCCAAAGCCCTTGGAGTGGATATCGAAGATTTGAGTGTCAACGAAGTCCTCAATCTGATTATGGAAACACCGAGAATTTTAAAGAGCCCAATCCTTGTAGATGAAAAACGCCTGCAAGTTGGCTATAAGGAAGACGATATTCGTGCCTTCCTACCACGCTCTGTCCGTAATGTAGAAAATGCAGAAGCACGTTTGCGTGCAGCTCTATAAACATCAAGGCTGGGAGCAACTCCCAGTCTTATTTTAATTTCAAAAAGAAAGAAGAAAGAAATGAAAAAAATAGTTCTTGTTAGTCTAGCTTTCCTTTTTGTCCTGGTTGGTTGCGGACAGAAAAAAGAAACTGGAACAGCTACAAAAACAGAAAAGGATACGCTTCAGTCGGCATTGCCAGTTATTGAGAATGCTGAGAAGAATACAGTTGTGACCAAGACTTTGGTCTTGCCCAAGTCAGATGATGGTAGCCAGCAAACCCAAACCATTACATACAAGGACAAGACTTTTTTGAGCTTAACGATTCAACAAAAGCGTCCAGTCTCTGATGAGTTGAAGACTTATATCGACCAACATGGAGTGGAAGAAACTCAAAAAGCTCTTCTGGAGGCAGAGGAGAAGGATGAGGCTATTATAGAAGCTCGTAAATTAGCAGGATTTAAGCTTGAAACCAAACTATTGAGCGCAACCGAACTTCAAACAACGACTAGTTTTGATTTTCAAGTTTTGGATGTCAAGAAGGCTTCTCAGTTAGAATATTTGAAGAATATTGGTTTAGAAAATCTCTTGAAGAATGAACCAAGCAAATATATTTCAGACAGATTGGCAAATGGCGCGACAGAACAGTAGAAAATCCAAATAAATAGACTGCCTGAATTGTAGAACGTAAGGAATTATGCTATAATGGTACTATTCTAAGGAAAGAGGGTGTTAGAATGGGATTTACTGAAGAAACAGTACGTTTTAAATTGGACGATTCCAATAAAAAAGAAATTAGCGAAACTCTGACTGATGTTTATGCTTCGTTGAACGATAAGGGCTACAACCCGATTAACCAAATCGTAGGTTACGTATTGAGTGGAGACCCTGCCTACGTTCCTCGTTATAATAATGCACGAAATCAAATCCGTAAGTATGAGCGCGATGAAATCGTTGAAGAATTGGTCCGCTACTACCTTAAAGGACAAGGAGTCGATCTATAACCTATGAGAATTATGGGATTGGACGTCGGTTCAAAAACGGTAGGGGTGGCTATTAGCGATCCGCTTGGTTTTACAGCTCAAGGACTTGAAATCATCCAAATCAATGAGGAGCAAGGTCAATTTGGTTTTGACCGCGTTAAGGAGTTGGTTGATACCTACAAGGTGGAACGATTTGTAGTGGGCTTGCCTAAAAACATGAACAATACAAGCGGACCGCGCGTGGAAGCTAGTCAAGCCTACGGAGCAAAGTTAGAAGAGCTTTTTGGTTTACCAGTAGACTATCAGGATGAACGCTTGACAACAGTTGCCGCAGAGCGCATGTTGATTGAACAAGCAGATATTAGTCGCAATAAGCGCAAGAAAGTCATTGATAAGTTAGCAGCTCAGCTGATTTTACAAAATTATTTAGATAGAAAATTTTAATACAAAGGAGAGGCTATGTCACACGATCATAACCACGACCACGAAGAACGTGAATTAATTACACTAGTAGATGAGCAAGGAAATGAAACCTTGTTTGAAATCCTTTTGACCATTGACGGAAAAGAAGAATTTGGTAAAAACTATGTTCTTCTAGTACCAGTTAACGCAGAAGAAGACGAAGACGGACAAGTTGAAATCCAAGCTTACTCATTCATCGAAAACGAAGATGGAACAGAAGGCGAATTGCAACCAATTCCAGAAGACTCAGAAGACGAATGGAACATGATTGAAGAAGTCTTCAACAGCTTTATGGAGGAGTAAAAACATCCAGTGGATGTTTTTACCTCAACTCCTAGAAACTAGAAAGAGTTGGTAAGTCCGATGGACTTGCTGTAAAAATGAGAAAGAAATAACTACAAAAGAAAGGAGCGCAAACGTCAGAAGAGGTTTTGTCGCTTTTTTCTTTTAGGAGGAAGATGTGAATAAGATTGAGCAATGGATGAATAGTCGGATCGGTCTGAATTTTCGATCGGGACTGGATCGTATGGAGAAGGCAGTGAGCCTTTTAGGAAGACCGGATAAGGCTTATCCGATCCTTCATGTGACAGGAAGATCGGAAGAGCACACGTCTGAACTCCAGTCACAGCGATAGATCTCGTATGCCGTCTTCTGCTTGAAAAAAAAAAAAAACA
>CAJZLM010000211.1:0-2858 GCA_916050595.1 Streptococcus mitis
GACAGGTATCTATAGTGACCTCTTCCTACAGTTTAAGATGTATCGGAAGTAGGAGTATAAATAAAACGAATCAGTTAAGCTGGTTCGTTTTTTGTTAGCTTTCCCAGTTGACTCAATCATCAAAAAACGATATAATAAGAAAGTTGAGAATTGATTTTCTCTCCATCTTAGTTCAGAGAATTGGCGGTGCTGCGAGCCATCTAAGATAGAAAATCATGCTACTCGATTGTAACAATTGCATAAGAATCAAGAATGACAAGTTCATTGAATGAAGGTGGTACCGCGGTTTTTCGCCCTTCGTGATATGAGCTTGTCTTTTGATTTTTGGAGGTGTTGATGAAAACATTTCTTGTCAAACAAAAGTTTCGTCTTGGAGGCGAACGCTTCGCTATCAAGGATGACAGGGGAGAAATCGCCTATCAGGTAGAGGGATCATTTTTTTAAGATTCCCAAAACTTTTACCATCTATGATGCGACTGGTGAACAAGTTAGTCAGATCAGTAAAGAAATCTTGACCTTGCTTCCTCGTTTTGAGATTCAGCTTCGGGATGGCTCGAGTTTTGTCATTCGCAAGAAGTTGACCTTCTGGCGAGATAAGTATGAGTTTGATAATCTGGGGCTTCGTATCGAGGGCAATATCTGGGATTTGAATTTCAAATTGCTGGATGATCGCGATCAGCTGATTGCGGAAATCAAGAAAGAACTCTTCCATCTGACATCTACCTATAATGTAACGGTCCTTGAGGACGCTTATGCAGATCTAGTCATTTCCCTCTGTGTCGCGATTGACTATGTGGAGATGCTGGAAAGCCAATCACATTAAACAAGTAAATAAGGAGACAATATGAAACAACTATCTAGTGCACAAGTACGCCAAATGTGGCTTGATTTCTGGGCGACCAAAGGTCACTCAGTAGAACCATCAGTGAGCTTGGTTCCTGTAAATGACCCTACACTTTTGTGGATCAACTCTGGGGTAGCAACCCTTAAGAAATACTTTGACGGGACCATTATCCCTGAAAATCCACGTATTACCAATGCCCAAAAGGCTATCCGTACCAACGACATCGAAAACGTAGGGAAGACTGCACGTCACCATACCATGTTTGAAATGTTGGGGAACTTCTCAATCGGAGATTACTTCCGTGACGAAGCCATCACTTGGGCTTATGAGCTTTTGACCAGCCCAGAATGGTTTGACTTCCCAGCTGAGAAACTTTACATGACCTACTATCCAGATGATAAAGATTCATACAACCGCTGGATTGAAGTGGGAGTGGATCCAAGTCACTTGATTCCAATCGAGGACAACTTTTGGGAAATCGGTGCGGGACCTTCTGGACCAGATACAGAAATCTTCTTTGACCGTGGAGAAGCATTTGACCCAGAAAATATCGGTATTCGCCTGCTTGCAGAAGATATTGAAAATGACCGTTACATCGAAATCTGGAACATCGTTTTGTCACAATTTAACGCGGATCCTGCTGTTCCTCGTAGCGAGTACAAGGAATTGCCACATAAGAACATTGATACGGGCGCTGGTTTGGAGCGTTTGGTGGCGGTTATCCAAGGTGCTAAGACTAACTTTGAAACAGACCTCTTCATGCCAATCATTCGTGAAGTGGAGAAATTGTCTGGTAAGGTTTATGACCAAGATGGCGATAACATGAGCTTCAAGGTCATCGCTGACCACATCCGTTCTCTTTCATTTGCTATTGGTGATGGTGCCCTTCCAGGAAATGAAGGCCGCGGTTATGTCCTTCGTCGTTTGCTCCGTCGTGCTTCTATGCATGGTCAAAAATTGGGTATCAATGAGCCTTTCCTTTACAAACTCGTTCCAACTGTTGGAAAAATCATGGAAAGCTACTACCCAGAAGTGCTTGAAAAACGTGACTTTATCGAAAAAATCGTTAAGAGCGAAGAAGAATCATTTGCGCGTACTCTTCACTCAGGTCAACACTTTGCCCAAGGCATTGTAGCAGACTTGAAAGAAAAAGGTCAATCTGTCATTGCTGGTCAAGATGTATTCAAACTTTACGACACTTATGGATTCCCAGTTGAATTGACAGAAGAAATCGCTGAAGAAGCTGGTATGACTGTAGACCGTGAAGGTTTTGAAGCAGCCATGAAAGAACAGCAAGAACGTGCGCGTGCCTCAGCTGTTAAGGGTGGCTCAATGGGTATGCAAAATGAAACCCTTCAAAACATCACTGTAGAAAGTGTCTTCAACTACAATGCTAGCCAATTGTCTTCTAAATTGGTGGCTATCGTGGCTGACAATGCAGAAGTAGAAGCTGTCTCAGAAGGAACTGCCTCTCTTATCTTTGCGGAAACGCCATTCTATGCTGAAATGGGTGGACAGGTCGCTGACCACGGACAAATCTTGGATGAGTCAGGTAAGGTTGTGGCTACTGTGACAAATGTTCAAAAAGCACCAAACGGACAAGCTCTTCATACAGTTGAAGTCCTTGCACCGCTTGCCTTGAACCAAGAATATACCTTGGCAATCGATACAAATCGTCGTCACCGTGTCATGAAAAACCACACTGCGACTCACTTGCTTCACGCTGCCCTTCACAATATCCTTGGAAACCACGCAACACAAGCAGGATCTCTTAACGAAGTTGAATTCCTCCGCTTTGACTTTACCCACTTCCAAGCAGTGACTGCTGAAGAATTGCGCGCGATTGAACAGCAAGTCAACGAGAAAATCTGGGAAGCTCTTGAAGTGAAGACAGTTGAAACGGATATTGACACTGCCAAGGAAATGGGAGCTATGGCCCTCTTTGGTGAGAAATACGGCAAGGAAGTCCGTGTTGTTACTATCGGTGACTACTCTATCGAGCTTTGTGGTGGTA
>CAJZLM010000212.1:0-2849 GCA_916050595.1 Streptococcus mitis
ATATGTTACTGACTTCGTCAGTTCTATCTACAACCTCAAAGCAGTGCTTTGAGCAGCCTACGGCTAGCTTCCTAGTTTGCTCTTTGATTTTCATTGAGTATAAAAGTGCTCCAGGCCATATTTTACACAGCAATAGTCTTATAAAAATGGACGAAAATCATTGTAAATGCTATCAAAAAGGAGTATAATGAGTGCAAGACATTTCGGAGGTGAAAGATGCTAGAAGTAAGAAGTCTAGAGAAAAGTTTTGGACCTAAGCAAGTTTTGTTTGGTATTGACTTTCAAGCGCGACCAGGTCGTATTTTGGGATTAGTCGGGAAAAACGGTGCTGGGAAGACAACGATTTTCCACAGTATTTTGAAGTTTTTAGAATATCAAGGAGAAATCAGTCTGGATGGTCAGGATATTCGTCAAGAGACCTACGCTCGGATTGGCTATCTACCTGAAGAACGCAGTCTCATGCCTAAATTGACAGTCCTTGAACAAGTTCGCTATTTGGCGACTCTAAAAGGTATGGATGCCAAGGAGATCAAGGAAAAACTCCCTCAATGGATGAAGAGGTTGGAAGTGAAAGGGAAGCTGACAGATAAAATCAAGAGTCTGTCAAAAGGAAATCAGCAGAAGATTCAGCTCATCATTACTCTGATTCATGAGCCAGACTTGATTATCTTGGATGAGCCTTTCAGTGGATTGGACCCGGTCAATACAGAATTGCTCAAGCAAGTCATTTTTCAAGAAAAAGAACGTGGGGCAACCATTATCTTTTCTGACCATGTCATGACCAACGTCGAGGAGCTTTGTGACGATATTCTGATGATTCGAGATGGCCGTGTGGTCTTGCATGGACCAGTTCAGGATGTCCGCAATCAATACGGGAAAACGCGTCTCTTCGTTTCAAGTGAACGAAGCAAGGAAGAATTGGAAAACCTTCCTCATGTCAAACAGGTGAGCTTGACCAAACAAGGCAGTTGGAAATTGATCTTGGAGGATGAGAGCGCTGGAAGGGAACTTTTCCCAATCTTGACTCAGGGGCAATATATCGCAACCTTTGACCAGCAAGCGCCAACAATCGATGAAATCTTTAAACTAGAATCAGGGGTGGAAGTATGAGAAATATGTGGGTTGTAATCAAGGAAACCTATCTTCGACATGTCAAATCGTGGAGTTTCTTCTTTATGGTGATTTCGCCGTTCCTCTTTTTAGGAATCTCTGTAGGCATTGCCTATCTCCAAGGCTCTTCAATGGCTAAAAATGATAAAGTGGCAGTAGTGACAACAGTGCCATCTGTAGCAGAAGGACTGAAGAATGTAAATGGTGTTAACTTTGACTATAAAGATGAAGCAAGTGCCAAAGAAGCGATTAAAGATGAAAAATTAAAAGGCTATCTGACTATTGACCAAGAGGATAGTGTCTTGAAGGCAGTTTATCATGGCGAAACGTCGCTTGAAAATGGAATTAAATTTGCAGTTACAGGTACACTCAATGAACTGCAAAATCAGCTTAATCGTTCAACTGCCTCCTTGTCTCAAGAGCAGGAAAAACGCTTAGCGCAGACAATTCAATTCACAGAAAAGATTGATGAAGCCAAGGAAAATAAAAAGTTTATTCAAACAATGGCAGCAGGAGCCTTAGGATTCTTTCTTTATATGATCCTGATTACCTATGCGGGTGTAACAGCTCAGGAAGTTGCTAGTGAAAAAGGCACAAAAATTATGGAAGTCGTCTTTTCTAGCATAAGGGCTAGTCACTATTTCTATGCGCGGATGATGGCTCTGTTTCTGGTGATTTTAACGCATATCGGGATTTATGTTGTAGGTGGTCTGGCAGCCATTTTGCTCTTTAAAGATTTGCCATTCTTGGCTCAGTCTGGTGTTTTAGATCACTTGGGAGATGCTTTCTCTCTAAATACCTTGCTCTTTATTTTGGTTAGTCTTTTCATGTATGTAGTCTTAGCAGCCTTCCTAGGATCTATGGTTTCTCGTCCTGAGGACTCAGGGAAAGCCCTGTCGCCTTTGATGATTTTGATTATGGGTGGTTTTTTTGGAGTGACAGCTCTAGGTGCAGCTGGTGACAATCTCATCTTGAAGATTGGTTCTTATATTCCCTTTATTTCGACCTTCTTTATGCCATTTAGAACCATTAATGGCTATGCAGGGGGAGTAGAAGCATGGATTTCACTTGCTATTACAGTGATTTTTGCAGTGGTAGCAACAGGATTTATCGGACGCATGTATGCCAGCCTAGTCCTTCAAACGGATGATTTAGGGATTTGGAAAACATTTAAACGTGCCTTAGCTTATAAATAGAAGAGCCTCGCGAAAGCGAGGTTTTTTAGAGATAAAAAGAGTGGAATTCAGAAAAATATTTTTCATATCTATTGACTTTTAGGGGTGAAATTTGGTATTATAGTAGGCGGTATTGTTTACCCCATTTGAAAGGCCCCGGAACCTTCCAAATACTTTTCGATGGGAAGGAACACCCATCACCGTAAACAAAAATCGAACTATATATAGGAGAAATCATGAACAAAACAACATTTATGGCTAAACCAGGCCAAGTTGAACGTAAATGGTACGTAGTTGACGCAACTGATGTACCACTTGGACGTCTTTCTGCAGTAGTTGCTAGCGTACTTCGCGGAAAAAACAAACCAACATTTACACCACACACTGATACAGGTGACTTTGTGATTGTTATCAATGCTGAAAAAGTTAAATTGACTGGTAAAAAAGCAACTGATAAAATCTACTACACTCACTCAAACCACCCAGGTGGATTGAAACAAATCTCTGCAGGTGAACTTCGTTCTAAAAATGCAGTACGTTTGATCGAGAAATCAGTTAAAGGTA
>CAJZLM010000213.1:0-2834 GCA_916050595.1 Streptococcus mitis
CAGCTGAAAAAGTAAAAACAGGGTAATAAGATTAACAATTTAAACAAATGTTCCATCATCAACACCTCTTTTTGATAGCGCTTTCTTCAACTTCATTTTATCAAAAAAAATCTGGAAATGTCATTCCAGATTCTGCTTTTTTATTTACGTTTTCTTGCGATGAGATGAATCGGTGTTCCTTCAAAGACAAAGGCCTTGCGAATTTGATTTTCCAAGAAACGTAGGTAAGAAAAGTGCATAAGTTCTTCTTCATTGACAAAGATAACAAAGGTCGGTGGTTTGGTTGCCACTTGGGTAGCATAGAAAATCTTGAGACGTTTCCCTTTGTCTGTCGGTGTTGGGTTAATGGCAATAGCATCCATAATCACATCGTTCAAGACGGCTGATGGAATACGTGTATTTTGACTTTCGCTGATTTGCTTGATCATCTCAGGAAGTTTGTGGAGACGTTGCTTGGTCAAAGCTGATACAAAGATAATCGGTGCGTAAGGTAGATATTGGAACTGCTCACGGATATCTTCTTCCCAGTTTTTCATAGTGTGGTTGTCTTTTTCAAGCGTATCCCACTTGTTGACCACGATAATCATCCCTTTACCAGCTTCATGGGCAAATCCTGCGATACGCTTATCGTATTCACGAATGCCTTCTTCCGCATTGATGACCATTAAGACCACATCTGAGCGGTCAATAGCTCGCATGGCGCGCATGACAGAGTATTTCTCAGTATTTTCATAAACCTTACCAGACTTACGCATACCAGCCGTATCAATCATGGTAAACTCTTGACCATCTGTATCTGTAAAGTGGGTATCAATAGCGTCACGCGTTGTTCCAGCAACAGGACTAGCAATGACACGGTCTTCTCCCAAAATAGCATTGATCAAGCTTGATTTTCCAACGTTAGGACGACCAATCAAGCTAAACTTAATCACATCTGGGTTTTCTTCTTCATATTCATTTGGAAGATTTTCTACAATAGCGTCTAGCACATCCCCTGTACCGATACCATGGACAGATGAGATAGGCAGTGGTTCCCCCAAACCAAGAGCATAGAAATCATAGATATCATTTCGCATCTCAGGGTTGTCCACCTTGTTAACCGCGAGGATAACTGGTTTGTGGGTCTTATAAAGTTTACGGGCTACGTATTCGTCTGCATCGGTAATCCCTTCCTTACCAGAAACGACAAAGACGATAACATCTGCTTCTTCCATAGCAATTTCTGCCTGGTGCTTGATTTGTTCCATGAAAGGAGCATCGACATCATCGATTCCTCCTGTATCAATCATGCTAAACGAACGATTGAGCCACTCACCCGTTGCATAGATACGGTCACGTGTCACTCCTTCGACATCTTCTACAATGGAGATTCGCTCACCAGCGATCCGATTAAATAGGGTTGATTTCCCAACATTGGGACGTCCTACAATGGCAATAGTTGGTAGGGCCATAATTTCTCACTTTCTACAATAACTTCTTCTGTTCAAGATTTTTTCTAGTTGAGCTTGGTTCAGCTTGACCAAACTGTTCTGCTAGACGCTGACTCCAGCTTGTGGTCGCACGCGCTCCAGCATAGTCCGCCTGTACACGGTCATAAGCTTCGATTGCATCAGTTGACTGTTCTTGATATTCTTCCTCAAACACCACTTGATTCAATGGCAAGCGAGGTTTGACTTCATGTTCCTCATTTGGCACACCTAGTGCCATCCCAAAGACAGGATAGGTGTAGTCAGGCAGGTTAAAAAGCTCTGCCACTTCTTCTGACTTGTAACGCACCAAGCCAATAATGACACCACCATAGCCCAAGCTTTCAGCTGCCAGCAGGGCATTTTGACCAGCAAGGGCCGCATCGACCGAACTAATCAAGAGACCTTCCACACCTTGGGGTTGGAAGGTATCCGTATGGAGTCGTGCTCCCTTTTCTGCACGGTTCAAATCTCCGATAAAGAGAAGGAAAACAGCTGACTGGCGAATGGCTTCTTGAGGTACCAATTCATACAAGACATCTTTCTTTTCTTGACTTCGTACCACAATCACAGAGTAGGATTGAAAATTCTTCCAAGACGATGCCATTTGGGCCGCTGTCAGGATTTCAGTCAAGTCCTCCTGAGGAAGAGCTTGCTCTTTAAACCTGCGCACTGAAGTATGAGCCTTCATTAATTTGATTGTTTCTGTCATCGGCGGTTTACTCCTTCTAAACGAGTCTCCTCAGCCAAATAACGGATGCGTTCCATGACCCGTCTGGCTTCCCAGGTTTCGTCATTTCCATGTTTCCCTTTAGCGAAATGCTGCTCCAATTCTTCAAAGTTGAAGTTGGAGGTAAAAAAGGTCGGTAAATTTTCCTGCATCCGATATTGAAGAATGACTTGCAGGATTTCATCCCGCACCCAAGCTGTTGATTGCTCGGCACCAATATCATCTAAAATCAGGACTTCAGACAGTTTAATCTCATCTACCAAGGTCTTGACATTACCATCACTAATAGCATTTTTGACATCAATGACAAAGCTAGGATAGTGAAGGAGAGTTGAGGAAACACCACGTTTTTCTGATAAATCATGGGCTAAGGCAGCCACCATGAAACTTTTACCCACACCAAAGTCTCCATATAAGTAAAGACCTTTTCGAATAGTTGGATATTGTTCCACGAAGGCTAATAGCTTTTCAAAAACTGGCAAGCGACCCAAATCATCCAAGTCTACTTGAGCTAAACTAGTTTTCCTGAGACTGGCTGGCAGATTGATTAACTTGAGACGGTTCTTAATAGCCGCTTCTTTTTCCGCCGCGATTAGTTCTGGAGTTTCTTCATAAGAAACATCCGCATAGCCATGATT
>CAJZLM010000214.1:0-2829 GCA_916050595.1 Streptococcus mitis
CAGCACCCATAGCAATTCCCACATCCGCTACACTAAGAGCAGGAGCGTCATTGATACCGTCCCCAACAAAGGCTACTTTGCCAGTCGCTTGTAGTTTATGGATTTCATGAGCTTTTTCCTCTGGCAAGACACCTGCAATGACCTCTTCGATTCCGATTTGATCTGCAATAGCACGCGCCACACCAGCATTGTCTCCCGTCAGCATGACTGTTTTAAGACCTCGTTTTTTCAACTGACTGATGGCAAGCTTAGCATTTTCCTTAGGAATATCTTGCAGAGCAAGCAAGCCTTTGATTTCATTCTCAACAGCCAAGAACACAACTGTCTTAGCTTCTTTTTCCAGTTCTTCTAGTTTTTCTTGATAAGTGCTAGAAATATCCATGCCATCCAGCATTTTAGCATTTCCAAGCAAAACTTGTTTTCCATTGATTTGCCCTGAGACACCTTTTCCGTGCAAGGCTTGGAAATTTTCCACAGTGTGAAGCTCAAGTCCAGTTTCAGTCGCTCGCTTAACAATAGCCTCAGCCAATGGGTGTTGAGAAGCTTCTTCCAAGGAAGCTGCCAATCCAAGCACTTCTACTTCGTCGCCGATGATATCTGTGACCACAGGTTTCCCTTCCGTCAAAGTTCCAGTCTTATCAAAGACAATCGTTTGAACTTTCTGGATTTCCTGTAGAACCGTTCCATTTTTGAGGAGAACTCCCATCTTGGCACTGCGACCTGTCCCCACCATAAGGGCTGTCGGTGTTGCAAGTCCCAATGCACAAGGGCAGGCAATAATCAGAACTGCTACTCCATAGAGAAGCGAAGACACAAAGCTCGCTCCAAGCACGACTACACTATCCCTGAGCAAGACGAACCAAACCCAAAAGGTCACAATCCCTAAAATGACAACTGCTGGGACAAAAATCTCTGAAATTTTATCCGTCAAGTCCTGAATCGGCGCACGACTGGTCTGAGCTTTCTTCACAAAATCGACAATCTGAGCCAAAACAGTCTCTGAACCAACTTTTTCTGCTCTAAAAACAAGTGTTCCACTATTATTGATGGTTGAACCAATGACGGTATCTCCAACTGTCTTGTCCACAGGCAGACTCTCACCTGTCACCATAGACTCATCAATACTAGAGATACCTTCTACTACGACACCATCAACAGCAATCTTTTCACCGGGACGCACTCGAATCAGGTCACCTACCTTGACTTGGTCCAAGGGGACTTGAACATAGTTATCCTCACGCAAGACTTCTGCAGTTTTAGCCTGCAAGTCAAGTAATTTCTCCACAGCTTGGGAAGTATTTTTCCGCATTTTCTCCTCAAAAACGGCTCCCATAAGAACGAAGAAGAAGATAAATGCAGCACTTTCAAAGTAAACGGGGAGGCCAGCGAAGAGGGCAACTAAGCTATAGAAATAGGCCACTAGGGTTCCCAGAGCAACCAAGGTATCCATGTTGGCATTGTGCTTTTTAAAACTAGCCCAAGCACTTTGGATATAAGGACCACCTGCTACTAGCATAATCGGTGTTGTGGCTAAAAAGGTGCCCCAACGCATGACTTGGTGACTAATTCCTCCTGTCGACATCCCAATCATGAGAATCACAAGAGGCACAGTAAAGATACTAGTAATCCAAAAACGCTGTAAAAGTGATAGAGATTTTCGAGTCTTCTCAACTACGGTATAACTCCCCTTTTGCATCTTCATGCCACAAGAAAATTCATGTTGACCCAATTCTTGAGGTGTAAAACGAATGACTTTCTCCTCATCTACTCCGATTGGTTCTAAGATGCCTTCTTCTTCAAACAGAATTTCCTTATAACAGTTTGAAGGAGTTGCACGATGAAAGGTAATCTCAGCTGGAATTCCTTTTTGAAGCTGGATATGGGCTGGATGGTAGCCTTTGTCTGCCGTGATACGGATTTTTTGAACACCATTTTCAAGACTTGCTTTTACAATTTCAGTCATATCATTCTCCTATTCTACAATCATCTTACCGTGCATCATATTCATGCCACAAGAGAAACCATACTCTCCAGCCTGCTCAGGCGTGATTTCCACTACATACTCTTCACCCATTGGCAGGTCCGCATGTACACCAAAATCTGGAAAAACAATTTGGTCCAAACATGGTGAAGGATCCTTGCGGTCAAAGACAATGCGGGCTGGCACTGATTTCTTGAGGATAATCAACTCAGGCGTATAGCCCCCCATGACTTCCACTCGAATCTCTTGGTAGCCCTTTTTTTGCTGGGCCTTTTGTCCAGATTTTTCAGGCTTTTTGAAAAACCAAAACAAGATAAACGCGATAAGGGCAATACAAATAATGGTTACAATAATATTCAACATGACGTCTCCTTTACATACAATTACATTTTACTTCTGTTACAGCGCTTGATTTCTTCTCAGAAATCACAGCTTCCAAGTCTTCCAAGTCAGCCTGAGTAAAATCACATTCAGCAATCAAATCAGCCAACAAGTTCTTAATCCTACGAGAACAAACCTTGTCCTTGATATCTTGGACAAGTAAATCCCGACTTTGGTCCAAAGTTAAAAGGGCTGAATAGACAAAGGACTTGCCTTCTTTTTTCCGAGTCAGACACTCTTTCTCAACCAGACGAGCCAAAAGAGTTTGAATGGTCGACTTGGACCAATCGAACCGCTCCGCCAGAACCCTGATCAAATCCGTACTGGTCTGCTCTCCTTGCATCCAAATAATCTTCATGACCTGCCATTCTGCATCTGAAATCTGCATCATCACACCTCCAAAATCTACATTTGTCAATTACAATTATCAGTATACTCTTAAAATCTACATTTGTCAACTATTATTT
>CAJZLM010000215.1:0-2810 GCA_916050595.1 Streptococcus mitis
TATTTATTTTATTTGCACAGCTATCACAGAATAAACAAAAATGGCATATTTATGCGGGGCAATATCTAGGCACAGGCTTACTTGTAGGTGCGAGTTTAGTTGCTGCTTATGTCGTTAATTTCGTGCCTGAAGAATGGATGGTTGGATTGCTTGGTTTAATCCCTATCTATTTAGGGATTCGCTTTGCAATTGTTGGAGAAGGTGAGGAAGAAGAGGAAGAAGAGGAAGAAATTATTGAAAGATTAGAACAAAGCAAGGCAAATCAACTGTTTTGGACAGTTACATTGCTAACAATTGCGTCTGGCGGAGATAATTTAGGTATCTATATACCTTATTTTGCTTCGTTAGATTGGTCACAGACCCTCGTGGCGTTGCTTGTGTTTGTAATCGGCATAATTATCTTATGCGAGATTAGTCGGGTGTTATCCTCTATTCCCTTAATATTCGAGACAATTGAAAAATACGAGCGAATCATTGTGCCCTTAGTATTCATTCTACTTGGACTATACATCATGTATGAAAATGGCACGATAGAGACTTTTCTGACCGTGTAGATTTTTTTGTTTCACTAGGATTTTATCCCGAGCTCAAATTGGCTCTCTGATTTTCAGAGGGCTTTTTATGTTGTCACCTTACCTCGACATACTCAAGTTTAATCTTCGGTTACGGTTCCTAGCACAATAAAACCAACTATATTCATTTGTTCTCATCTTGTTACGCAGTTGAAAATATGGTATACTTTTTCATGAGAATTTTCTAAATTTTTAAGATTCTATCAAAGGAGGTTTGCATGCTTTCCAAATTTTCTGGAAGCCGACAAGACCAGCAATTTGTGTTACTTTTAGTTATTTTGCTAGCTACTTTAGGGATTTCTCTCTTTCTAGCAGTTTCAATGGGATCTGTTGCAATTGATCTAGGAGATACCTATCGGATTATTTTGAGCAGATTAGGATTTCCTCTTGAGATAGGAGAGGTTTCCAAGTCCACTCTTGTCATTGTATGGAACATGAGATTTCCCCGAGTATTGTTAGGTCTGATAGTGGGAGCAGGCCTTTCTATGTGTGGTAGCGTGATGCAGTCCACAGTGAACAATCCCATCGCTGAGCCTTATGTCTTAGGAATATCTGCGGGTGCAACTCTAGGGGCAACTTTGAGCATCATTCTTGGTTTAAAAGTGATGATTAGCCTTGGAGCTTTTCTTGGAGCTATTTTGGCAACAATTGCTGTCCTCATCATTGCCTCTATGCAGGGAAGGATGACGACTTCTAGTCTGATTTTATCAGGAACGGTGGTCAATGCTCTCTTTCTGGCTTTTTCAAACTTTATTATCTCAGTTGGTGCTAATGCGGACAGTGTGATGACCATTAAGTTTTGGACCATGGGCTCGCTTGCTGGGACTACCTGGGCAGACTTGGTCCTGCCAACTATAATAGTAGGAATGGCCTTTCTATTTTTCTCTACTCAGTATCGTGTTTTCAATGCGATGATGATGGGAGATGAGGCTGCTTTAACTTTGGGGATTCCCTTACGCTTTTATTGGTATCTTTATGTGACCATGGTGGCTGTGCTGACAGCAGTCTTAGTGGCAACCTGTGGGATTATTGGATTTGTCGGTCTGATTACTCCACATTTAGCTCGAGGGTTAGTAGGAACGAATTACAAGAGGCTTTTTCCTGTTGCAACCTTGATGGGTTCCCTCTTTGTCATCTGGGCAGACGTACTCTCTCGTATCATCATTCCAAACGCAGAGCTTCCTATTGGTATTTTCACAGCCTTAGTAGGTGCTCCCTTCTTTATCTATATTGTTGGAGGTAGGCGAAGGGAGGTGAGGGTCTGATATGGACTTGATTTGTCAGGATATCCATTTTGGACTAGGAGAGAAAAAAATCCTCAAAGGAGTCTCTCTTAAGGTTGAGGGGAATCAATTTCACACGATATTAGGACCAAATGGAAGCGGAAAAACCAGCTTGCTTAAACTCCTCTATCGTCAGGAAAAGGCGGACAAAGGCTTGATAAGCCTAGATGGAAAGCCGCTGGATCATTGGTCACTCAAAGAAACAGCCAAGCAAATGGCAGTTGTGACCCAGTTTAACCAACTGCAGTTTGATTGTACAGTTGAAGAAATCGTCTTGCTGGGAAGAACTCCCCACCTCTCTTTTTTACAGAAGGAAAGGGAAAGGGATTTTACTCTCGTTCAAGATGCCCTCGTTAAGGTGGATATGCTTGAGAAGAAAACTCGTCTCTATTCGTCTCTGTCAGGGGGAGAGAAACAGCGAGTCTTACTAGCCCGCGCCTTGGCGCAAGAACCGACTCTCTTGCTCCTGGACGAACCAACCAATCACTTGGACATCAAGTATCAGTTAGACTTGTTGACCATTGTGAAGAATCTCAAGGTCAATGTTCTAGCTGTCCTACATGATATTCAACTTGCTTGTCGCTATTCGGATTATCTCTATCTGATGAAAGAGGGAGAAATCCTTTACCAAGGGACTCCAAAGGAGACCATCACCCCTGAGTCATTGCAAACTGTATACGGAGTTCAAAGTCAGGTGACTTGGACCGAGGATCAGCAAGCTATGATTCACTATTTATAAGAATGAAAAGGAAAACAAGATGAAAAAAACACTAAGCATTTTACTGGTAACAGTAGCTACCCTAACCATGGCAGCTTGTGGTAATACTACTACAGAAAAAACTACCACACAGTCTAGCACAGAGACAATTCAAAAGGCCAATGCAGAGACGACTTATCCGTTAACGGTCAAAACCTATGACGCGAAAGGGAATGAAGTCGAACAAGTCTTTGACAA
>CAJZLM010000216.1:0-2806 GCA_916050595.1 Streptococcus mitis
AGAGTCCCATCAAAGTCAATCAGGGCATTTTCCAAGACTTCCTTGCTATCGATATCCAAATGGTTTGTCGGCTCATCGAGTATCAGAAAGTTATTGTTTTCCATAGAAAGTTTAGCTAAGAGCAAGCGAGCTTTTTCTCCACCTGAAAGCATGCCAACTGATTTCTTAACGTCGTCTCCAGAGAAAAGAAAAGCACCCAAACGATTACGGATTTCTACTTCTGGCGTCAATCTAAAATCATTCCAAAGTTCATCCAGAACAGTATTACTTGGTGTTAGCTTACTTTGAGTCTGATCATAGTATCCAACCTCAACATTGGCACCAAAACGCTTCTCTCCCTTGATAAAAGGAATCTGGTCCACAATAGACTTGATAAAGGTTGACTTGCCAATACCATTGGGACCAACGATAGCGACAGCATTCATCTTACGAAGGTCTAGGTTGATAGGCTCTGACAATATTTCCCCATCATAGCCAATAGCCGCATTTTCAACAGTCAATACAACATTACCCGACGTTTTTTCAGACTGGAAGGTCATGTTGGCTGATTTCTTACCAGCTTCAGGCTTGTCCAAACGCTCCATTTTTTCTAGTTGTTTACGACGGGATTGGGCACGTTTGGTCGTTGAAGCTCGGACTAGATTGCGATTGACAAAGTCTTCCAGAGCTGCAATCTCCTTCTGTTGCTTTTCATAATTTTTTGCCTCAGTAGCTAGTTTTTGTTCTTTCAAGTCAACAAAACGAGAGTAGTTGCCCACATAGCGATCCAAGGAATGCTTGGTCAAATCTAGCGTAATTGTCGCAACCTTATCCAAGAAATAACGGTCGTGGCTGACGATAATAAGGGCACCACTATAATTTACCAAGTAATTCTCTAGCCAGGCAATGGTTTCGATATCCAAATGGTTGGTTGGCTCGTCCAAGACCAAGAGATTTGGCTTTTCAAGAAGCATTTTGGCAAGTGCCAAACGAGTATTTTGACCACCTGAAAGTTCAGCTATTTTCATCTGCCACATAGATTCGTCAAACTTGAATCCATTTAAAATCGCTCGAATATCAGCTTCATAGGTAAAGCCACCTGCTTGGCGAAAATTCTCAGATAAGCGGTCGTAATCTGACATCAGTTTCTCTAAATCTTCACCAGACTTTTCTCCCATCTCCAACTCCATCTGACGAAGTTGTTTCTCCGTCCGTCGTAAGTCATCAAAGACATGAAGCATTTCATCGTAGATGGTATTTTCAGACTCAAAACGGCTATCTTGGGCTAGGTAAGACAGAGAAATATCTTTTTTCTTATTGATTTCTCCACTAGTTGGCTCCTCTTCTCCAACTAAAATCTTCAAAAGAGTAGACTTACCTGCTCCATTTTTCCCAACAAGGGCAATTCGATCTCGTTCATCAACCTGCAGGTTGATATTATCAAAAAGAACCTCTCCTGCAAAAGAACGTTCAATTTTATTAGCTTGTAAAATAATCATACAAGTAGTATAGCATGTTTCCCTAAGGCATTCAAGACTTGATAAACAGGCATATGTCACTACTTTTCTGAAAATTATGCTACCGTTTTACTAAAACGCTAAAAAGTGCTATAATGTGAACGGTTAAAACAATTTACAAAAAGGAGAATTTTAATGTCTTACCAAGAAAATTACCAGAAATGGGTTGATTTTGCGGAGCTTCCTGACTACCTTCGTCAAGATTTGGAAAATATGGACGAAAAAACTAAGGAAGATGCCTTCTATACAAATCTTGAATTTGGTACTGCAGGTATGCGTGGCTTGATTGGTGCTGGTACAAACCGTATCAACATCTACGTTGTTCGTCAAGCTACTGAAGGATTGGCTCGTTTGATTGAGTCAAAAGGTGGAAACGAAAAAGAACGTGGTGTCGCAATCGCCTACGATAGCCGTCACTTCTCACCAGAGTTTGCCTTTGAATCTGCGGCAGTTCTTGCTAAACACGGCATCAAATCTTATGTATTTGAAAGCCTTCGTCCAACTCCAGAACTCTCATTTGCGGTTCGTCACCTCAACTGTTTCGCAGGTATCATGGTCACAGCCAGCCACAACCCTGCACCATTTAACGGTTACAAGGTTTACGGTGAAGACGGTGGACAAATGCCTCCACACGATGCGGACGCTTTGACTACTTATATCCGTGCAATCGAAAACCCATTTGCAGTTGAAGTTGCTGATGTGGAAGCTGAAAAAGCTTCTGGCTTGATTGAAGTTATCGGCGAAGCTGTTGACGTAGAATACCTTAAAGAGGTTAAGGACGTAAACATCAACCCAGCCTTGATTGAAGAATTCGGTAAAGACATGAAGATTGTCTACACACCACTTCATGGTACTGGTGAAATGTTGGCTCGTCGTGCTCTTGCCCAAGCAGGATTTGACTCAGTTCAAGTCGTTGAAGCGCAAGCAACTGCTGACCCAGACTTCTCAACTGTAAAATCGCCAAACCCAGAAAGCCAAGCAGCCTTTGCTCTTGCTGAAGAACTTGGTCGTCAAGTTGGTGCAGACGTTCTTGTCGCAACTGACCCTGATGCTGACCGTGTTGGTGTTGAAGTTCTTCAAAAAGATGGTAGCTACCTCAACCTTTCAGGTAACCAAATCGGTGCTATCATGGCTAAATACATCTTGGAAGCCCACAAAAACGCTGGAACTCTTCCTGAAAATGCAGCCCTCTGCAAATCTATCGTATCAACTGACTTGGTAACGAAGATTGCTGAAAGCTACGGTGCAACCATGTTCAACGTCTTGACTGGTTTCAAATTCATCGCTGAAAAAATCCAAGAATTCGAAGA
>CAJZLM010000217.1:0-2801 GCA_916050595.1 Streptococcus mitis
GTCGCTGAGTTCAAAAGTATCTTCCTTGAATTTTGGATATTGACCAGTCCCAAACATAGAATCATGGTTAACCATGTAAGGTGTGATGACTTCTGTATAGCCTTCTTTTCCGTGTTCATCTAGCATAAAGTTGTAGATAGCACGTTCTAGGCGAGCTCCAAGACCTTTATAGAAGAGGAAACGAGCCCCAGTCACTTTACCACCTCGTTCCCAGTCAAGAATATCAAGGTCTTCACCAAGGTCCCAGTGAGCTTTTGGCTCGAAATCAAACTCTCGTGGAGTACCCCAACGGCGAACTTCCACATTGTCATCTTCGTCAGCCCCAACAGGAACGCTATCAGCTGGAATATTTGGAAGAGTAGTGGTAAATTCTGTCAATTTAGCATCGATGTCTGCCAATTCAGCATCCAAGGCTTTAACCTCAGCAGATAGATTTTGCATGGCAGCAATCTTGTCATCTGCATTTTCCTTGTTGCGCTTAGCTTGGGCAATTTCAGCAGAAACTGTGTTTCGTTCTGCTTTGAGAGTTTCAACCTTGACCAAAATGTCACGACGTTTAGCATCGATTTCTTTCATCTCGTTTAAGATAGCAGCATCTACACCACGTGTAGCCAATTTTTCTGCGACAGCATCAAAGTCTGTACGAATACGTTTGATATCTAACATAAGAACTCCTTTATGAAAAAAGCACACCTGACAAAGCGTTGGAGTGGCAGGGCCACGGTTCCATCCAACTTCACAGGTGTGCACTTGATTGTGTATGCAATTGTTACTAACGGTAGAATTTCACCTATCCCTCCTATCTGCTCGCAGCATCCGCAGACTTTCTGAAAGAAGAAGATAACCTACTTATCCGTTGCTATGATTATACTAAAGTTTCTACTTTTTTGCAAATAGATTTTTAAATTTTTGACCAATGGTCTGAATCAGGGTCGGAAGTTTGACGACCTTGTCATTGCCCAGTTTTTCACGAGCAATTTTGAGAATGGCACCTGAGTCTTTTGAAGCAAAGAGGAATTTTCCTCTGTCTGTAAAGACTTCGAAGTGGCGACTGATTTTGCGACCAGTAACATTAGCTCCAATTTGGTTGATATGGCTCCAAGGAATCTGGATAAATTGTTCAACATTGACATCGGGGTAAAATTCCAAAGCCTGATCTCCGACAAGGAATTTCCCAACTTTCCCAGCTATAGAGAGGTAGGAGGTGCCTGTCGTATTGAGGAGCACTGTTTTGTTAAGTGATTGAGCCATGCTTAGTCTTCCTTACTTTCACCGAAAAAGGCATTGTAGAGGGCTTTAATAGCTGCTTTCTCTTGGTCCTTATGGACAACAAACATGATAGATACTTCACTAGAACCTTGAGACATCATCTGGATGTTGATCTTATTTTCAGATAGAGCACGTGTCGCAGTAGCAGTTACTCCGATATGGCTCTTCATCTTTTCTCCAACAATCATAATGATTGAAAGGTCGTGCTCGATTTCTGCATGGTCTACTTCAGCCTTTTGAACCAACTGACGAAGGATTTCTTCTTCCTTGATAGGAGTTAGTTCGCGAGAACG
Source organism: Streptococcus mitis (assembly GCA_916050595.1). Lineage (GTDB taxonomy): Bacteria > Bacillota > Bacilli > Lactobacillales > Streptococcaceae > Streptococcus > Streptococcus mitis_CY. The sequence continues at coordinate 1,563 of CAJZLM010000217.1, forward strand.
GAGAATGATTGAAAGATCGTCGATACCTGTTGGCATATGTTCCCAACCGATGTTAAGATCTTCAAGGATTTGAAGAACCTTGCGTCCAAATCCAACCTCACGGTTCATGAGGTATTTAGACATGTTGATGCTGACAAAGCCAGAGTCACCAGCAATTCCTACTACTGGAAATTCATCACTACTGTGTTTTAGAACGATACGAGTACCTGGATGATCAGGATTGTTGGTATTCTTGATAACCAGAGGAATTTTTCCACGGTAGGCGGGAAGAAGGGCTTCGTCATGAAGGACTGAGAAGCCTGCATAGGCCAACTCACGCATTTCACGGTAGGTCAACTCTGGGATAGAGTGTGGTTGGTGAATGATTCCTGGGTGAGCCGCAAAGATACCATCAACATCCGTAAAGTTTTCATAGAGGTCTGCCTTAACACCGGCAGCAATGATAGAACCTGTAATGTCTGATCCTCCACGTGAGAAGGTACAGATTTGATTTTCCTTGGTAACTCCAAAGAAACCAGGAATGACAAGAACTTCATTTGTATTTGTCAATTCTTCAATCTTGTCATAACTTGATGGAATGATGCGAGCGTGACCAGGTTCACTTGTGACCACAATACCAGCTTCTCTAGGGTGCACATAGCGTGCATCGATCCCGTTTTGATTAAAGTAGGCAGCAATCAATTTAGCATTGTTATTTTCACCAGCTGCTAGGAAAGTGTCGTAGAGAAATTCGTTTTCTTCGATAGGAAGAGTAGCTAAGGCACGAATGCTTTTAGAAATTTTTTCTAGCACAGCTGGTTTAAGACCTAGTTCACTAACCATAGCAGCATAGCGGTCGATAATCCAGTTTTGACTCTTACTAATATCGTTACCAGCAACATAGTCGCGGTAGTATTTAATCAAGGCATCCGTAACCTTAGTATCTTCAGCATTGCGTTTACCAGGCGCAGAAACGACTACAAAACGACGCTCTGAATCGCTTTTGACGATGTTTAAAACTTTTTCTAATTGACTAGCAGAGGCAAGAGAGCTACCTCCAAATTTAACAACCTTCATAAGAACTCCTAAAGTAAGTATTTTATACGATTATAGCAGAAAGAAGGGCTTTTTTCAATCTGGAATAGGAAAACCACCTTCTTGTAAGAGGTCTGGACATGATTATCTCAACCAAACTATTTTAAAGATAGAAAATATATTTTCAAAATCGGCTGATACACTTTTTATCGATTTTTGCTTGTG
>CAJZLM010000218.1:0-2794 GCA_916050595.1 Streptococcus mitis
TCCTAGCATCATCGATGCGTCGTCAGTTTCCTATTTTTACTTTGTTCTCTGTCGCCCTTTATATCTTAACTATGTCTATCCATATTGCTGCTCAGCAGGGTGAAATTGCTGATAAAATTCTTCTTCCTGGGGATCCTCTTCGTGCTAAGTTTATTGCGGAGAATTTCCTTGAAGATGCTGTTTGTTTTAACGAAGTGCGTAACATGTTTGGTTACACTGGTACTTACAAGGGCCACCGTGTATCAGTCATGGGAACTGGGATGGGGATGCCATCTATTTCGATTTATGCGCGTGAGTTAATTGTTGACTACGGTGTGAAGAAATTGATTCGTGTGGGAACTGCTGGTTCTTTGAATGAAGATGTTCATGTCCGTGAATTGGTTTTGGCGCAGGCAGCTGCAACCAACTCTAACATCATCCGCAATGACTGGCCACAGTACGATTTCCCACAAATCGCTAGCTTTGATTTGTTGGATAAGGCTTATCATATTGCCAAAAATCTCGGTATGACAACTCATGTTGGGAACGTTTTGTCATCTGATGTCTTTTATTCAAACTACTTTGAAAAGAACATCGAGCTTGGTAAATGGGGAGTCAAGGCTGTGGAAATGGAAGCAGCAGCCCTTTACTATCTGGCAGCCCAACACCATGTTGATGCGCTAGCTATTATGACTATCTCTGATAGCTTGGTCAATCCAGATGAAGACACGACTGCAGAAGAACGCCAAAATACCTTCACCGATATGATGAAGGTTGGATTAGAAACCTTGATTGCAAAATAATTATAGCCAAAAAGGAAGCCCTTCTTTATGAATTGGAGGACTTCCTTTTCTTATCCAGAAATTGATCTATCTCTTTTTGTGATCTGAGGATGACCACTTTATATGGATAGGTTTCTTGAACCCACTTGTAGCGTTCCTTAGCGGATTTGCTCCGTCCGTCCCAAAGAATCCATCGAATAAACTCCCAATTAAATTGTTCTTGACAACCAGCTGCCATACTTTCTCTGACCTTGCCTCGGTATGTGAGATAACGTTTAAAGGCTCGAAAGAGACAGGTCAATGGCGAAAAATTAAGAAAGATGATTTGGTCAGCTTCCTGCATTCTTTCTTCGTAATAGCACCAAGAATAATTCCCATCAGTGATCCAAGCTTCATGCTTGGTGAGAAAGCTTTTCATCTCGGTCAACATCCATTCTTGGTCACTGTCTTGCCAACCGGGTTGAAATTGGAGTGTGTCCATGTGAAGTTTTGGAATGGAGTAGTAGTTAGATAAGTTTTCGGCTAGAGTTGACTTACCAGCACCAGAATATCCGATAATTGTGATTTTCATTTTCTACCTTTTCCTATTTGAGGACAAAAAAACAGCCTCTATGGACTGTTTCTTATTTAGCAAGTTTAGCTGAAAGACGAGCTTTATCGCGGCTTGCTTTGTTTTTGTGAATCAAACCTTTAGTTTCTGCTTTATCGATAGCTGAGCTAGCAGCACGGAAAAGTTCTTCAGATGGGTTTGCTTCGAAAGCTTTGATAGCAGTACGCATAGCTGATTTTTGAGCTGAGTTCTTTTCGTTTTGTTTAACGTTCAATTCAGCGCGTTTGATAGCTGATTTAATGTTTGCCAATGTTCTTACCTCCATATTTACTAACTATACCATTATATCTGAAAACTTACGTTTTGACAAGGGAAAATTATTTTTTTAAGTAAATTTCATCGATTTCATGGTTCTTTGTTTTATGAAGAATCACTTCTGCACGATTTCTAGTTGGTTCAATATAATTTTGTAGATTTGTGAGATTGATACTGGTCCAGACCTGATGGGCAAAGGATTCCACTTCCCCAATCGGCATTTGTGTAAAACGATAATAGTAGCTATTAGGGTCGTTTTGGGCTAGGCTCAGCATCTTCAAGAAACGGTCTAGATACCAACTCTCGATGTCATCGACTGCAGCATCAACATAGATGGAAAAGTCAAAGAAGTCAGTAATGTAGAGACGCTCGTTTTGTGGATTTTGAAAGACATTTATTCCCTCAACAATGACAAAATCAGCAGCTTTGACGCTTTGCTTTTCCTCGGGTACGATGTCGTAGACTTCATGAGAATAGACAGGAATATCTACATCTTGTCCATTTTTGATGTGATCCAGGAAGTTGAGAAGAGCTTCCATATCATAGCTTTCAGGAAATCCCTTGCGATTTAAAATCCCTTGTTCAATCAAGGTCTGGTTGGGATAGAGAAAGCCGTCAGTTGTTACCAACTCAACCGTAGCATCTGTAAGCGTACGGGATAGTAAGATTTGCAGTAGTCGACTAGTTGTAGATTTTCCAACGGCAACACTCCCAGAAACCCCAATGATAAAAGGTTGAGATTTGCTTTCACGTTGGAGGAAAATTCCTTTTGAAAAGGCCAAATCATCCTTGGTACGCTTGTAAATCTGGATGAGATGGGCTAGGGGAAGATAGACATCGGTAACATCTTGCAGACTAATCTGGTCATTAAAGCTCTTGATGGATTCTAATTCCTCTTCTGTCAAAGGAGGTGTTGTCTTTCGATGTAACGATTGCCAAGTCTGGCGGCTGATTTTTTCAAAATGTAAAAATTCGTTGGTCATTTGTTTTCCCCTAGATATTTTGTTTATCATACCATAAAAAGCTAAAAAAATAAAGCGGTTTCTTGATGATGGTAAGCCAATATCGTATAATAGAGGTAGATAGAGGTTGACCAATTTATTGATGAAGTAGGAGATAGTTTCTACTGATTTATAAGCTAATAAAGGGGAATTTTAGTTCACAACAT
>CAJZLM010000219.1:0-2752 GCA_916050595.1 Streptococcus mitis
GCCTTGATAAAGTCCATAACCTCTGCTTTATTTTCATAAGTCAAGCTGTCAAATGTTAAAGCATAAAAGCTATCGATCAGCTCATCCATAGCAATGTGCCAACCAAAAGCATCCAAGATACGAACTACACCTTGCGTTGCACGACGAAGGGCATAAGGATCGTTAGAACCTGATGGAATCAAGCCTACTGAGAAGAAACTCAAAATCGTATCCAATTTGTCTGCAATAGCAAGCACTGCGCCGACCTTGCTCTCTGGAAGTTCTCCTTCAGCTGAAGTAGGCATGTAGTGTTCACGAATAGCAGCTGCCACCGCTAGAGTTTCCCCAGCAAGAAGGGCATATTTCTCACCCATAATTCCTTGGAGCTCATCAAATTCACCAACCATACCTGTCAACAAGTCAAACTTGTAAATGGCTGCTGCACGGGCTAGGTCAACTGTTTCATCAGCTGACAAGCCTGCTTTTTCTGCCAAGAGAATAGCAATCTGACCCGTACGAATCATGTGTTCACGAAGGGAACCAATCTTCTCATGGAAGGTGACATTGTTTAATTTTTCAACAAGGTCTGAAATCACCAATTTTTGGTCTTCACGCCAGAAGAATTCACCGTCTTCTAAGCGAGCTACTAAGACTTTTTCATTTCCTTTAATGACATTTTCCAAATACTCTGCGTTTCCGTTACGAACAGAAATGAAGTTTGGCAATAGTTTACCGTCTTGATCACGAACAACAAAGTAACGTTGGTGTTCTTTCATTGAAGTCACCAAAACTTCTTCTGGAACTTCAAGGTATTTGGCATCAAAACTTCCCATAAAGGCAGTTGGGTATTCAACCAAGTTCAAGACTTCATTAAGCAAGTCAGCATCAATTTCGATACGTACACCATGTTCAGCTTCTATTGCTTTGATTTGGTCAACAATCATTTGCTCACGTTCACGTGGATCTGCAATTACAAACTGACGACGAAGGTCTTCTTCATAGCTCAATGCTGACTGAATTTTGGTTTCTTTCCCCAAGAAACGATGACCACGGCCCACACGACCTCCCTTGATATCAAGGAAGTCCAAGTCAAACTCTTGCTCATCCAAGAGTACAGTCAAAGTGTGAACAGGACGGATGTATTCAAAGGTGTTGTTAGCCCAGTGCATGCTGACAGGGAACGACAGTGACTTCAAGACATCTACAACACCAGGAACAATGGCTTCAACTGCTTGACCAACTTCTTCCTTAGTGACATAGACATATTCTTCACCCTTGATTTCACGGAATTCAATATCTTCAACAGTCAAGCCCTTTCCACGGACAAATCCTTGAGCTGCTTTGGTGAAGTTCCCATCGCTATCCAAGGCAATTTTCTTTGCTGGACCCTTGAAATCTTCTGTCAAATCAGTCTGTTTATCTGCAAGACCAGTCACACGAACAGCCAAACGACGTGGTGTTGAGAAGGTTTGAATAGCTTCAAAAGACAAGCGATTTTCCTTTAGGAAGGCTGCCATTTTTTCGCCTAGTTGTTTTTCACTTGGTGTGACAACATAGGCTGGTAATTCTTCAAGACCGAGTTCTACTAATAAGTTTTTTGTCATGTTTTTTCTCCGAAAAATATCTTTTTATTTTCCAGTTTGCCTTATGTGATTGGCACGCAAGCAACCAACTTCGTTGTTTCATTGCTAAAATTGGAGCCAAAAGTCTCCAATTTTGCCTAGTATCCTTAGCTTCACTAAGGATACCTTCATCACTGCGGCAACTGGCTCAGGGCTCACTCTGTTCGCCCATTTTCGTAATTTGTCACTCTCTTTATTCTGCGTCTTCTGCTAAGAGTTTAGCTCGTGTTTCTTCATCCAAAAGTGGGTAGCCTAGTCGTTTGCGTTCTGCGACAAAGGTTTTGGCTACGACACGAGCCAAGTTACGGATACGAGCGATATAGCCTGCACGCTCTGTTACGGATACGGCACCACGCGCATCAAGCAGGTTAAAGGTATGTGAACATTTGAGAACATAGTCATAGGCAGGGTGCACCAATCCTTCTTCCAAGGCACGACCAGCTTCTTTTTCAAACTTATCAAAGTTTTCAAGCAACATTTCTTGATCAGAAATTTCAAATGAATATTTTGAATGCTCGTACTCAGGCTGGATGAAGATTTCTCCGTATTTTACACCATCAGCCCACTCAATATCGTAAACAGAGTCAACCTCTTGGATGTAGGAAGCCAAACGTTCCAAACCATAAGTAACTTCTGCAGTCACAGGGCCAGTTGCCAATCCACCTACTTGTTGGAAGTAAGTGAACTGAGTAATTTCCATACCGTCAAGCCAAACTTCCCAACCAAGACCAGCTGAACCAGTTGATGGGTTTTCCCAGTTGTCCTCAACGAAACGAATATCGTGTTCCAAAGGATTGATTCCCAATTTTTCCAAAGACTCAAGGTAAAGTTCTTGGATATTTGATGGAGATGGTTTCATAACTACTTGGAATTGGTGGTGTTGGTAAAGACGGTTAGGATTTTCTCCGTAACGACCGTCAGCAGGACGACGTGATGGCTCTACATACGCTGCATTCCATGGCTCAGGTCCGATAGCACGAAGGAAAGTGTAAGGACTCATTGTTCCCGCACCTTTTTCATTATCATAAGCCTGCATAAGCATACAACCTTGGTCATTCCAAAATTGTTGCAAAGTCAAAATAATTTCTTGAAATGTTAATTTCTTAGACATTGTTTACTCCTTTAATTTATATTATCTTTTTAGCTTTATT
>CAJZLM010000220.1:0-2719 GCA_916050595.1 Streptococcus mitis
AAGAGATTTTCTTTCTCTTATTAGTGGCTTCTAGCGTCAATTTCTTTTTTGCGGCTTTTGAGTTTTTACTTCCCTTCTCGAATCGTCTATACGGGGTTAAAGGAGCTTATGCGACTATTTTAACGCTGGGAGCTATTGGATCTATTCTAGGAGCACTTGTTGCCAATAAAATGAAATCAAGTATGAAAATTCTCCTGTTTTTACTGATCATGGCAGGGATAGGAGTGTTCATAATGGGCTTGCCCCTTCCGCCTTATCTTTCCTTTTCAGGAAATTTGGTCTGTGAATTTTTTGTGACCATTTTCGACATCCACGTTTTTACTCAAGTACAAACCAAGGTTGGAGGTGAATATCTTGGTAGAGTTCTCAGTTCGATTTATACCTTAGCTATACTATTTATGCCTATTGCAACAGGTTTAATGACCTGGCTGCAAAGTGTCCATCTTTATTCTTTCTTGATTATAGGACTTGGAGTTGTTGTCTTATCTTTCTTAGCCCTAGGCTATGTTCGAACTCATTTTGCAAAAGGGACATAAGTCTATTTGCGTTTTAAAAATAATTCCAATCTAAGTGTTTTTTTCCGCCCTTCTCGTTTGTGAGGAGGGCTTAGTTTATGGTAAAATGGTTTTATGAATAAAAGAATGAATGAGTTAGTCGCCTTGCTCAATCGCTATGCGACTGAGTACTATACCAGCGATAATCCCTCGGTTTCAGACAGTGAGTATGATCGCCTTTACCGAGAGTTGGTTGAGTTAGAAACTGCCTATCCAGATCAAGTGCTAGCAGACAGTCCGACCCATCGTGTTGGTGGTAAGGTTTTAGATGGTTTTGAAAAATACAGTCATCAGTATCCTCTTTATAGTTTGCAGGATGCTTTTTCACGTGAGGAGCTTGAAGCTTTTGATGCGCGTGTTCGTAAGGAAGTGGCTCATCCAACCTATATTTGTGAGCTTAAAATTGATGGTTTGTCTATCTCGCTGACTTATGAAAAGGGGATTTTGGTTGCTGGGGCAACACGTGGAGATGGTTCTATTGGGGAGAATATCACAGAAAACCTCAAGCGTGTTAAGGACATTCCTTTGACCTTGCCAGAAGAACTAGATATCACAGTTCGTGGGGAATGTTATATGCCACGCGCTTCTTTTGACCAGGTCAACCAAGCTCGCCAAGAAAATGGAGAGCCTGAATTTGCCAATCCTCGTAATGCGGCAGCAGGCACCCTGCGACAGTTGGATACAGCAGTAGTTGCCAAGCGCAATCTTGCTACCTTCCTCTATCAAGAAGCCAGCCCTTCGACTCGTGATAGCCAAGAAAAGGTTTTGAAGCACCTAGAACAACTAGGTTTTGTAGTCAATCCCAAGAGAATTCTGGCTGAAAACATAGATGAAATCTGGGATTTTATCCAAGAAGTAGGGCATGAAAGGGACAATTTACCTTACGATATTGATGGAGTGGTAATCAAGGTCAACGACCTAGCAAGTCAAGAAGAACTCGGTTTTACTGTTAAGGCTCCAAAGTGGGCAGTAGCCTACAAGTTCCCAGCTGAAGAAAAAGAAGCCCAACTCTTATCAGTTGATTGGACAGTTGGCCGTACGGGTGTTGTAACCCCAACTGCCAATCTGACTCCCGTTCAGCTTGCTGGGACAACTGTTAGCCGTGCGACTCTACACAATGTGGATTATATTGCTGAAAAAGATATCCGCAAAGAAGACACGGTTATCGTCTATAAGGCTGGGGACATCATCCCTGCCGTTTTACGTGTGGTAGAGTCCAAACGGGTTTCTGAAGAGAAACTAGATATCCCTACAAACTGTCCAAGTTGTGACTCTGACTTGTTGCACTTTGAAGATGAAGTAGCCCTGCGTTGTATCAATCCGCGTTGTCCTGCCCAGATCATGGAAGGCTTGATTCATTTTGCTTCTAGAGATGCTATGAATATTACTGGTCTTGGTCCATCTATTGTTGAGAAACTATTTGCTGCCAATCTGGTTAAGGACGTTGCGGATATTTACCGCTTGAAAGAAGAGGATTTCCTCCTTTTAGAGGGGGTCCAGGAAAAGTCCGCTTCTAAACTGTATCAGGCCATCCAAGCATCTAAGGAAAATTCTGCCGAGAAGCTCTTGTTTGGTTTGGGAATTCGTCATGTCGGAAGTAAGGCCAGTCAGCTGTTACTCCAACATTTCCATTCGATTGAAAATCTGGCTCAGGCAGATCCAGAGGAAGTGGCTAGTATTGAAAGTCTAGGTGGTGTAATTGCTAACAGTCTTCAGACTTATTTTGCGACAGAAGGCTCTGAAATTCTCCTCAGAGAATTAAAAGAAGCTGGGGTCAATCTGGACTATAAAGGTCAGACAGTAGTAGCGGATGCGGCCTTGTCAGGTTTGACAGTTGTATTGACTGGGAAATTGGAACGTCTCAAGCGCTCAGAAGCTAAAAGTAAACTCGAAAGTCTGGGTGCCAAAGTAACAGGCAGCGTTTCTAAAAAGACCGACCTCGTCGTTGCAGGAGCAGATGCTGGAAGTAAACTGCAAAAAGCACAAGAACTTGGTATCGAGGTTCGAGATGAAGCTTGGCTAGAAAGTCTGTAATGATCGTTTAAAACAAGACTTTAGACAGTATAACTAGTTTGTTAATCGGGACAAAATCGGTAAAGAATTTATTAGAAAAATAGAAAGAAAATAGAAGTAAAAAGGAAAAATAAAAAATGTATAACTACCCT
>CAJZLM010000221.1:0-2716 GCA_916050595.1 Streptococcus mitis
CATTTAGAAGATAAGAAAAACGTTCGTCTCTTGGAACCCGGTCAAGTAGACCAAATTGGCTTTGATATTGAAATATTTTAGATAAAAAACCACAAAAACAAACATTTACTGTTGACTTTTTATGGAAATAGGAGTATATTATGTTTGTAAGCAACAAATGATGTTTGTCACAAACAAACAATCACTTGTTATATTCTCTTTCGTAGAGAAAGATTATTTCTAGGAAACTGATTTCCTAAACTTGAATAAGGTGTCATTCATCTCATTCAATCCAATTTGTCAATAAACTGCTAGAAAACTTTTTGTAGGTAAACTGCTAACCATAAAAGTTTTTACTAGCCTAGAAAAATAAAAGGAGTATACAATATGTCTATTGTTATCGGTGCAGATGCTGCAGGTTTGAGATTGAAAGAAGTTGTGAAAGACTTCTTGGAAAAAGAAAACTTCCACGTTGTGGATGTTACAGCTGAAGGTCAAGACTTTGTTGATGTGACTCTTGCTGTTGCTGCAGAAGTAAACAAAGAAGAACAAAACCTTGGTATCGTGATTGATGCTTATGGAGCTGGTCCATTTATGGTCGCAACTAAGATCAAAGGAATGGTTGCTGCAGAAGTATCTGACGAACGTTCAGCTTATATGACTCGTGGCCACAACAACTCACGTATGATCACTATGGGTGCACAACTTGTTGGTGATGAATTGGCTAAAAACATCGCTAAAGGATTTGTTAACGGTAAATACGATGGTGGACGTCACCAAATTAGGGTCGACATGTTGAACAAAATGTGCTAATTAGATTACAGTAAGAAAGGTAAGTTAAAAATGAGAATTGCAATTGGATGTGACCACATCGTAACAGATGAAAAAATGGCGGTTTCAGAATTTTTGAAATCAAAAGGATATGAAGTCATTGACTTTGGTACATATGACCATACACGTACTCACTACCCAATCTTTGGTAAAAAAGTTGGTGAAGCTGTAACTAGCGGTCAAGCTGATCTTGGGGTATGTATCTGTGGTACTGGTGTTGGTATCAACAATGCTGTAAATAAAGTTCCTGGTGTCCGTTCTGCCTTGGTTCGTGATATGACAACAGCCCTTTATGCTAAAGAACAATTGAATGCCAACGTTATCGGATTTGGTGGTAAGATTACTGGAGAATTGCTCATGTGTGATATCATTGAAGCTTTCATCCATGCTGAATACAAACCATCTGAAGAAAACAAAAAATTGATTGCGAAAATTGAACACGTTGAAAGTCACAATGCTCAACAAACAGACGCAAACTTCTTCACTGAATTCCTTGAAAAATGGGATCGCGGAGAATACCACGACTAAGAGGTGACCTATGATTTTAACAGTCACAATGAACCCATCCATTGATATTTCCTATCCCTTGGATGAGTTGAAGATTGATACTGTCAATCGTGTGGTGGATGTAACCAAAACGGCTGGTGGTAAGGGACTCAATGTTACCCGAGTACTTTCAGAATTTGGAGATCCTGTTCTTGCTACTGGTTTAGTGGGTGGCAAACTTGGTGAGTTTTTGGTTGAAAATATCGATGATCAAGTAAAGAAAGATTTCTTCTCAATTCAGGGGGAAACCCGTAACTGTATCGCTATTCTCCATGGAGACAACCAAACAGAAGTTCTTGAAAAAGGTCCTGAAGTATTGAAACAGGAAGGTCAAGGCTTTTTGGAACATTTCAAAAATCTTCTGGAGTCAGTTGAAGTAGTAGCTATCTCAGGTAGTCTGCCAGCTGGCCTTCCAGTTGATTACTATGCGAGCTTGGTAGAACTTGCTAATCAAGCTGGCAAGCCTGTTGTCTTGGACTGCTCTGGTAGAGCACTTCAGGCGGTTCTTGAATCACCACATAAACCAACAGTCATCAAACCAAATAATGAGGAATTGTCTCAGCTTCTAGGAAGAGAAGTTTCTGAGGATTTGGATGAATTAAAAGAAGTCCTTCAAGAACCTCTGTTTGCAGGGATTGAATGGATTATCGTTTCACTTGGTGCCAACGGTGCTTTTGCCAAACATGGTAACACCTTCTACAAGGTAGATATTCCTAGAATTCAGGTGGTAAATCCTGTTGGATCTGGAGACTCTACTGTAGCAGGAATTTCTTCAGGACTACTTCATAAAGAATCAGATGCAGAATTACTCATCAAGGCAAATGTCCTTGGTATGCTCAATGCTCAAGAAAAAATGACTGGTCATGTCAACATGGCCAACTATCAAGCTCTATATGATCAATTAATAGTAAAAGAGGTATAAAATGGCTTTAACAGAACAAAAACGTGCACGCTTAGAAAAACTTTCTGATGAAAATGGTATCATCTCAGCTCTTGCATTTGACCAACGTGGTGCTTTGAAACGCCTCATGGCTCAATACCAAACAGAAGAGCCAACAGTAGCTCAAATGGAAGAACTTAAAGTATTGGTAGCGGATGAATTGACAAAATACGCTTCATCAATGCTTCTTGACCCAGAATACGGACTTCCAGCTACAAAAGCTCTTGATCCAAAAGCTGGTCTTCTCCTAGCTTATGAGAAAACTGGATACGACACAACAAGCACAAAACGTTTGCCAGACTGCTTGGATGTTTGGTCTGCAAAACGTATCAAAGAACAAGGTGCAGATGCTGTTAAGTTCTTGCTTTACTATGACGTAGACAGCTCTGACGAACTCAACCAACAAAAACAAGCCTACAT
>CAJZLM010000222.1:0-2679 GCA_916050595.1 Streptococcus mitis
CGGGATTTTGATCAAAAAGACGTAGAGTCAACATAATCAAGTCATCAAAGTCCACCGACTCTGACTGACGAAGTTCTTTCTGATAGGCCGTATAACACTTTGCTACAATTTGCGTGTACATATCTCCTGCCTGGGCTGCATAAGCAACATCGTCAATCAGATCATTCTTAGCATTGGAAATGGTTCCCAAAATAGTGCGTTCATTCCATTTTTTAGGATCCAAGTTCAACTGCTTGAGAATGCGTTTCATGAGCGTTCGCTGTTCACCAGGATCTACAATAGTGAAATTGCGGTTGTAGCCAATATGGTCCGCATCGCGACGCAAAATACGAACACACATGGAGTGGAAGGTCGCAATCAGACAGTCCTGAGTGGCTGGATTGAGGCTATAAGCACGCTCCTTCATCTCACGCGCAGCCTTATTAGTAAAGGTAATGGCCAAGATATTCCACGGATTGACCAGCTTTTCATCAATCAAATAAGCGATACGGTGGGTCAAAACACGAGTCTTTCCAGAACCAGCCCCCGCCATGATTAACAAGGGCCCTTCTGTCGTTTGCACCGCCTCAGCCTGACGGTCATTCATTCCATTTAATAATGCGTTCATCTTCTCTTCCTTACTCTTGAAGTCAATATTTCTATTATATCAGAATTCAAGGAAAATATCTTTACCTAGACTGGTTACGTGTAGAAGGCAACTTCTTATATCTAGATAAAAAATGAGCTTGGATATTATTTCCAAACTCATTTAAAGTCAATTGCAATATACTAGAACAAGCCTAGAACAGTTCCATCGCTTTCAACATCCATGTTGAGAGCTGCTGGACGTTTTGGTAGGCCTGGCATGGTCATGACATCGCCAGTTAAGGCAACGATGAAGCCTGCACCTAATTTTGGCACCAATTCGCGAATGGTAATTTCAAAGTTTTCAGGTGCTCCAAGTGCATTTGGATTGTCTGAGAAGCTATACTGGGTCTTAGCCATACAGATTGGCAATTTGTCCCAACCGTTTTGAACGATTTGAGCGATTTGTGTTTGAGCTTTCTTCTCAAAGTTCACTTTGCTACCACGGTAGATTTCAGTAACAATCTTTTCAATCTTTTCTTGGACAGAAAGGTCATTGTCATACAAACGTTTATAGTTAGATGGGTTTTCAGCGATAGTCTTAACAACTGTTTCGGCAAGTGCTACTCCACCTTCTGCACCATCAGCCCAGACACTTGCTAGTTCAACTGGCACATCAATAGAAGCACAAAGTTCTTTCAAGGCTGCAATTTCAGCTTCTGTATCAGAGACAAATTCATTAATAGCTACGACTGCTGGAATACCGAACTTACGGATATTTTCAACGTGGCGTTTCAAGTTAGCAAAACCGGCACGCACCGCCTCCACATTTTCCTCTGTCAAAGCATCCTTAGCAACGCCACCACTCATCTTAAGGGCACGAAGGGTTGCAACAATAACTACTGCATCTGGAGATGTTGGCAAGTTTGGTGTCTTAATATCAAGGAATTTCTCAGCACCAAGGTCTGCACCAAAACCAGCTTCAGTAACAGTGTAATCAGCCAAGTGAAGGGCTGTTGTAGTTGCCAAGACAGAGTTACATCCGTGAGCGATATTGGCAAATGGACCACCGTGTACAAAAGCAGGCGTACCATAAATTGTCTGAACCAAGTTTGGCTTAATCGCATCCTTCAAGATCAAAGCTAAAGCACCTTCAATCTGCAAATCACCTACAGAAACAGGTGTACGATCATAGCGATAACCAATAACGATATTCGCCAAACGGCGTTTCAAGTCCTCGATGTCTGTTGCCAAGCAAAGAATTGCCATGATCTCTGAAGCAACTGTAATGTCAAAGCCATCCTCACGTGGAATACCATTTAGAGGGCCACCAAGCCCAACTGTTACATGGCGAAGAGCACGGTCGTTCAAGTCCACAACACGTTTCCAAAGGATACGACGTTGGTCAATTCCCAACTCATTCCCTTGGTGCAAGTGGTTGTCAATCAAGGCAGAAAGCGCATTGTTGGCAGTCGTAATGGCATGCATGTCCCCTGTAAAGTGGAGGTTGATGTCTTCCATTGGCAGGACTTGGGCGTAACCACCACCAGCAGCACCACCTTTAATCCCCATTACTGGACCAAGGGATGGTTCGCGGATAGCAATCATGGTTTTCTTGCCAATTTTGTTCAAGGCATCCGCCAGACCAATGGTAATAGTTGATTTCCCTTCACCTGCTGGTGTTGGGTTGATGGCAGTAACCAAAATCAATTTCCCAACTGGATTGCTCTCAACTGCACGAATTTTATCAAAGCTGAGCTTAGCCTTGTACTTTCCATACAACTCCAAATCGTCGTAAGAAATACCAAGTTTCTCTACAACATCAACAATTGGCTTCAACTCAATACTCTGTGCGATTTCAATATCTGTTTTCATTCAAAACTCCTCTAACCTCTTATATGATAACTCATTATAACACAAAACAAGATTTTTAACATCCTAAAACTCTCTAAACGTTCGTAAATATCCCTGTTTTTTAGGTTTTTAGAGCCCTTTCTTAAATTTTATATGGCTTTATAGTTTGAAACTATAGAATAATGAAAAAATAATTTAGTCAAGAAAATAGCTGTCAATTTCAGATAAATTATGTAAAATTCTTGTGTTTTCAATTTCTAA
>CAJZLM010000223.1:0-2678 GCA_916050595.1 Streptococcus mitis
CCATGTATTCGTTGACCTTGATGCGACCACGATCCAATTCAAACTCAACATCGCCAATACCTTCAAGGTCTGGCACACGACCGATTGAAAGAAGAGCTTTATTTGCAATGATATCGTCTTTTCCTTCAACTTTAATACGAAGTTGACCATTTTCTTCGATGATTTCTTGCAGTTTAGTACCAGTCAAGATGGTCATTCCTTTACGTTCAAGGATCAAGCGAAGGTTCTTAGAAACTTCTGAATCCATAGCTGGCACGATACGATCCATCATTTCGATAACAGTCACTTTTGAACCAAATGTCATGAAGGCCTGACCGAGCTCAATACCGACAACACCACCACCGATGATAACAAGACTTTCTGGTACTTCGTTCATTTCAAGGATGTCGTCGCTGGTCATGACAAGTGGAGATTCCATACCAGGGATGTTGATCTTGCTGACTTTTGAACCACCAGCAAGGATGATTTTCTTGGTTTCAAGTAATTCAGAGCCATTTACCAAGACGTTCTTGTCTTTAGTAATGGTACCAATTCCTTTATGAACAGTAACTCCGTAGCTACGAAGAAGACCAGCAACTCCACCAACCAAAGTATTGACTACCTTAGACTTAGTTTCAAGGAGTTTGTCCATATCAACAGTGAAGTTTGGATTTTCGATGACGATACCACGGTTTGCAGCATGACCAATGTTTTCGATAATTTCAGCGTTATGAAGGTAGGTCTTGGTTGGAATACAACCACGGTTCAAACACGTTCCGCCAAGTTCAGATTTCTCAACAAGAGCAACCTTACCACCGAGTTGGGCAGCTTTAATGGCTGCAACATAACCAGCAGGACCTCCACCAATCACAACGATATCAAAAGCATCATCGCTCTTACCATCATCGTTTGAAGCACTTGCTGTAGGTACAGGGCTAGCTTCTGGCGCTGCTGCTCCAGCTGTTGGGATATTTTCCCCTTCTTCGCCAAGGTAACCGATAACTTCCGTTACAGGGACTGTTTCACCGTCCCCTTTGAGGATAGCAATCAAGTACCCATCTTCTTCGGCTTCCAATTCCATGCTGACTTTATCAGTCATGATTTCCAAAAGGATTTCTCCTTCTTTTACAAATTCTCCGACTTTTTTATTCCATTGGACGATTTGTCCTTCTGTCATATCCACGCCGGCTTTTGGCATAATTACTTCTAAGGCCATGTCTTCCTTCCTTTATCTATATCTTAAAAATGAATACTCTTGTACTTAAATCAACATTGAGATTGGATTTTCAATCAATTCTTTCAAGTCCTTCATAAACTTAGCACCAGCCATACCATCTACGACACGGTGGTCGATGGTTAATCCTAGGCTCATGATAGGGCGAATCACAATTTCACCATTGACGACAACTGGCTTCTCGATTGTCGAACTGACACCAAGGATAGCTGAGTTTGGTTGGTTGATGATCGGACCAAAGGACTGAACGCCAAACATTCCCAAGTTACTGATAGTAAATGTTGAATTTTGCAGTTCACTTGGTGCCAATTTACCATCCAAGGTACGGCCAATAACATCCTTGAAGGCTACAACCAGTTCTGAAAGACTCATCTTCTCAGCATTGTAAACAACAGGTGTCATCAATCCATTATCCATCCCAACTGCCATAGCAAGGTTGACATAGTTGTGCGTGATAATGGTCTTGCCATCTTCTGTCAATGAAGCATTGATGTATGGGTGTTTCATAAGAGTCTTAACAACTGCAAGTGAAAGAAGGTCTGTTACAGTAGTTTTCTTCCCAGTTGCTTCCATGATTGGCTCAAGAACCTTCTTACGAAGAGCCAGCATTTCAGTCATATCAACTTCATAGTTGAGAGTGAAGGTTGGCGCAGTCAAGTAAGATTCAACCATACGTTGGGCAATAACCTTACGCATTGGTGTCATTGGAATACGCTCAATTTCACCGTATGGTGTTACATTATCAGGAACTTCTTCCACTTTTTCGATCTGAGCAGGAGACTTGATGGTATCGTTTTCGATATTTTCAGGAAGTAAGGCCAAAACGTCCTTCTTCATGATTTTACCACGATGACCCGTTCCTTGGATTTCCTGCCAAGCAATGTTATGTTCGAGGGCAATTCGTTTTGCAAGTGGCGAAATGCGAACCACGTTTGTGTCTTTATAAGTTTCCACGTCTTCTTTGTGGACACGACCGTTTGCACCTGAGCCAGAAACGTCGTAGAGGTTGATCCCTAAATCATCCGCTAACTTTCTAGCTGCAGGAGTCGCTCTTAGCTTGTCATCAGCCATGACCTCTCCAATTCTATACTAAGATATTAAGGACGAAGAGGGCAATGAAAAAATAGGAGATTGACGATGTGTTCGATGAACACAAGGAAATCTATCTTTTTTTCACAGACCTCCGTCCGAATTCAATTACATGATACTAAGGGCGTCAAAAGCGACTGAAAAATAGGAAATCGACGATGGCTCGATGAAGCCAAGGAGATTTATCTTTTTTCCGAGCTTTTAGCCCGTGCTCTAATCTAAGATACTAAGGACGTAGAGAACTTTGCATCTATTAGATACAAAGCTTCTCGTCTTATCAATTAATTTACATAACTTATATTATGTATTATTCTTTGTTATATGTCTTACGGATTGCATCTTTGATGCTTTCAACGGTTGGAATCATTGCATTCTC
>CAJZLM010000224.1:0-2667 GCA_916050595.1 Streptococcus mitis
TCTGACAAGCCATCAATCCTTGTCGGGTTACGCATTGAAATCGGAGTTGTACAATGATATCCCAATCAAGGCGAGGATTTCCGCCTTAGAAAACCGTCCATCATTCGATACGCTGACACCAACTCAACGGAATAGCTTAAAAGGTGAGAACGGCCATAGTTTAAGTGTCAATGTCCGTATCGAAGGGTCTTATAGAAATGGCGCTACTAGCCAATTGAATCTGTTTGCGGATGTATTCTACGATGGCGAAGCGATCACGAGTGGTTATACTCTTGATTATTATTACCGTGGTTTTGGGAATAACAACTGGGGGGTATTGAGAAATCAGACTCCTGATTCAGCTGGTAAATTTGGAACATGGAGTGCTACTCAGCGCTCTGGTGGTTGGTTCGAAGTCCGCATTGAAGTGAATTACAGAGGCCTTAAGGCCTCTGGGTTCACTCATTTAGATAACGTAAACGATGGCCCCAGAGGAGCAGACGGAGCGCCTGGTCAGAACATCATCAACCAACAGGGACAACAAGCACTGAAGTATTGGGCAGGAACACAAGCGCAGTACGATGCTCTTCCAACCAAAGACCCTAACACGATTTATGATATCTTTAAGCAGGTGTAGTTATGAAAGATAGAATAAGGATAATGTTAGGCAATCAGGAGATTGTTAAGCGGTATATTGGCGATAGGTTGGTGTGGAGTGGTGGAGGAGAAATTTTATTAACAATAGAACCAAGTGGTTCTTCCGGTTATAAAGCTACTATATCTTTTTATCTACCCAATACATTAATCATACCTAACAATTTTGATTATAAACAAATAAAATCTATGCAAGCCGACGATAAACCACCTCTTTCATTACCAGGAATATCTTATCTTTATAATGATGGAGATTTTTTTGAAATAACATTCGTCGGAGATGACTCAATAGGGGAAAAAATAGAAAAATACACAAAAAAAGCAAAAATAATTAAATTTTTAAAGTAGAAAGGAAAACATATGATTAACTGGAAACTACGACTAGAAAACAAATTTTTCTGGCTGACTGCAATTCCGGCCTTCTTGCTTGTCTTGCAAGCTGGTGCAGCAGTCTTTGGATATCATCTAGATTTGGGTGATATCGGCAACAAGCTGATTTTGCTTGTTAATGCAGTCTTCGTGTTCTTGACTGCTATCGGTCTGGTCAATGACCCAACAACAAGTGGAATTACAGACAGCACACGAGCGCTAGAATACAAGAAACCAAGTGAGGAGTAATAATGGATATTGATACAAGTAGACTACGTACAGACTTGCCGATTGTTGGGTTTGAGCCTTTCCGTCAGGTTCATGCCCACTCAACAGGCAACCGAAACTCAACCGCTCAGAACGAGGCGGACTACCACTACAGAAAGGACCCTGGACTTGGGTTCTTTTCTCATGTCGTTGGAAACGGTCGTGTCATGCAAGTAGGCCCTGTAAACAAGGGAATGTGGGACGTTGGGGGCGGTTGGAATGCTGAGACCTATGCAGCAGTTGAATTGATTGAAAGCCATTCAACTAAAGAAGAGTTCATGACAGACTATCGCCTCTATATCGAATTGCTACGAAATCTAGCAGATGAAGCAGGTTTGCCGAAAACTCTTGATACAGACGACTTGGCAGGTATCAAAACTCATGAATACTGTACCAATAACCAGCCGGATAACAGTAGCGACCACGTTGACCCGTATCCTTATCTTGCGAAATGGGGTGTTAGCCGTGAACAATTTAAGCGAGATATTGAGAACGGGTTAGGCTCTGAAACAGGCTGGCAAAAGAATGATACAGGCTATTGGTACGTACACTCAGACGGCTCCTATCCAAAAGACAAGTTTGAGAAAATCAACGGAACTTGGTACTACTTTGACGGCTCAGGCTACATGCTTGCAGACCGCTGGAAGAAGCACACTGACGGCAACTGGTACTACTTTGACCGTTCAGGCGAGATGGCCACAGGCTGGAAGAAAATTGCTGAGAAGTGGTACTATTTCGACGTAGAAGGTGCCATGAAGACAGGGTGGGTCAAGTACAAAGATACTTGGTACTACCTCGACAGCAAAGACGGTAACATGGTATCAAATGAATTCGTCAGAGCAGGTCAAGGCTGGTATTACATCAAACCAGACGGAACAATGGCAGATAAGCCAGAGTTCACAGTAGAGCCAGAAGGCTTGGTTACAGTTAAATAAATAGAAAGGAAACTTTCTAAATTGTTCTTTCTACCCCACAGGACTCGTTCTTGTGGGGATTTTTTCGTTAAAAAGAGTAAGAAACATTGACTTTTTTAAAGAAAGATGTCATAATCAAGTTAATTCAAAAAATATTATGGAGCGAGTAGGAGGAATTTGGTATGTTAAAAAATACAAAACAACCTCAATACTTTAAGTCTTTTTTACTTGGTATGACAGCAATTGTATTGCCTGTTTTTAGCTTTAACCAGAGCATTTCAAAAGTAAAAGCTGATACAGTCCCAGACTGGAAGAAAGTCAAAAGTGATTACAAGAAATCAACGATGGGCATTCAGAAAGAGGTAATGAAATTTGGATACCGAGAATAAAGAATTGATTGAAGTCAATAATATTGTTGATGAAGTCGAGCGCTTACCACATGAACAGCGTCAAGTAGTTCTGCAGAAGTTGGAAATCTATCAAG
>CAJZLM010000225.1:0-2664 GCA_916050595.1 Streptococcus mitis
GCACCAAAAGCAGATGGTATCAACTATATCAAATCAAAATAAACATACAAAAAAACGTCAGTTCTGTTCAAACTGGCGTTTATTTTTTAGGATGTTGGTGGGTCAAGTTCAATCCCCAAGGAACCAAATTTTCAGTTTTATTTTTGATACGTGTGATATTATCCTTATGCCGAATGATAATCAAACTAGCCAGTGCTAGGATAATAGAGATGAATAGAGGGTCATAATTGCTCAGGATAAAACCAAAAAGTGGAAAGAGTAGAACTCCGATGACAGCCGCGACAGATGCTGTGACACTAGATAGTGAAATCATACTACCAAGATAGAGGGTTCCAAAGAAAACAACTGCTAGGTAGAGACAGAAGACAGGCGCAAATCCGAAAATCACACCTGCACTGGTTGCGACAGCCTTACCACCTTTAAATCCTGCAAAGATAGGGAAGGTATGGCCGATTACAGCTAAAAGTCCAAAGATGAGAGGCGAAACGCCTTGTAGATGAAACATAATCGGAAGAAGCGTTGCTAGGGTTCCTTTGAAAAAGTCAATGACAAAGGTTGCTATACCAGCTTTCTTACCTAAAATGCGAAAGGTATTGGTCGTTCCGGTATTTCCAGAACCGTGTTCACGCAGATTTGTCTGAAAGAAAATTTGTCCAATCCAGAGACCAGACGGAATTGAACCCAGCAGATAGGCTAGGATTAATAAAACTATTGTAATCATACTCCTATTATATCATGAAATGGAAAAGAAAGGCAGAGAATCTCTTCTGAAATTGTCACACCGGAGAAAGAAAAATTTTGCAAAATCCTTGGAAAACCTGTAGAATAGTAAAGATGAACGAATAGGAGGTTCCTTGTGTCAAAAAAGGAAATCAATATTAATAACTACAATGATGACGCCATTCAGGTGCTAGAAGGGTTGGATGCGGTCCGTAAACGTCCGGGGATGTATATCGGATCGACCGATGGAGCTGGTCTCCATCACCTAGTTTGGGAAATCGTTGATAATGCAGTCGATGAAGCCTTGTCTGGATTTGGTGACCGTATTGATGTGACCATCAATAAAGATGGCAGTTTAACGGTTCAAGACCACGGACGTGGGATGCCGACAGGTATGCACGCTATGGGAATCCCAACAGTTGAGGTTATCTTTACCATTCTTCATGCTGGAGGAAAATTCGGTCAGGGTGGCTACAAGACATCTGGTGGTCTCCACGGGGTTGGTTCTTCCGTTGTTAACGCTCTTTCAAGTTGGCTGGAAGTTGAAATTACCCGTGACGGGGCAATCTACAAGCAACGTTTTGAAAATGGTGGAAAACCTGTTACGACCTTAAAGAAAATCGGTACAGCACCCAAGTCTAAGACAGGTACCAAGGTTACGTTTATGCCTGATGCGACGATCTTCTCTACGACAGATTTCAAGTACAATACTATCTCAGAGCGTCTTAATGAATCAGCCTTTCTCTTGAAAAATGTGACCTTGTCTTTGACAGATAAGCGAACAGATGAAGGGATTGAATTCCACTATGAGAATGGGGTGCAGGATTTTGTTTCTTACCTCAACGAAGACAAGGAAACCTTGACGCCAGTCCTTTACTTTGAAGGTGAAGACAATGGTTTCCAAGTGGAAGTAGCCCTCCAGTACAACGATGGTTTTTCAGATAATATCTTGTCCTTTGTCAATAACGTTCGCACCAAGGACGGTGGAACGCACGAGACAGGACTTAAGTCTGCCATTACCAAGGTTATGAATGACTATGCGCGTAAGACGGGGCTTCTCAAGGAAAAAGATAAAAACCTTGAAGGGTCAGACTATCGTGAGGGGCTAGCGGCTGTCCTCTCTATTCTAGTCCCTGAGGAACATTTGCAGTTTGAGGGTCAGACCAAGGATAAGCTAGGAAGCCCTCTAGCCCGTCCTGTTGTGGATGGGATTGTGGCGGATAAGTTGACCTTCTTCCTCATGGAAAATGGGGAACTAGCTTCTAACCTTATTCGCAAGGCTATCAAGGCCCGTGATGCGCGCGAGGCAGCTCGCAAGGCGCGTGATGAAAGCCGAAATGGTAAAAAGAACAAGAAAGACAAGGGATTGCTGTCTGGGAAATTGACCCCAGCCCAGTCTAAGAATCCAGCTAAGAACGAGCTCTATCTAGTCGAGGGGGACTCTGCCGGTGGTTCTGCCAAACAAGGCCGTGACCGCAAGTTCCAGGCAATCTTGCCCCTTCGTGGTAAGGTCATCAATACAGCCAAGGCCAAGATGGCAGATATTCTCAAAAATGAAGAAATCAACACCATGATTTATACCATCGGTGCTGGCGTTGGGGCAGATTTCTCCCTTGAAGATGCTAACTATGACAAAATCATTATCATGACCGATGCGGATACCGACGGTGCCCACATTCAAACTCTTCTCTTAACCTTCTTTTATCGTTATATGCGTCCACTAGTCGAAGCTGGACATGTCTATATCGCCCTTCCTCCACTTTACAAGATGTCAAAAGGTAAAGGCAAGAAAGAAGAAGTGGCCTATGCTTGGACGGATGGCGAGCTAGAGGAACTACGTAAGCAGTTCGGTAAAGGGGCTACCCTTCAACGTTATAAAGGTCTTGGTGAAATGAATGCGGACCAACTCTGGGAAACAACTATGAATCCAGAAACTCGCACCCT
>CAJZLM010000226.1:0-2661 GCA_916050595.1 Streptococcus mitis
GGTTAACAGCTTCTTGAGCAGATCCAAACAGACTATTAGCAAGTTCTTGGTCTAGTAAAATGACACTGGCCACATCTTTATAATCCTGAGCTATAAGACTTCGGCCTGCAACAATTTCATTTTCAACCGCCTTCATATAGGTAATATTCCCACCCGTCAAGCTAGCGTGCTCCACTTTTTTATCTTTATAAGATAAGGTGGTATTCGTTGAGTTGGTTACATAGTAACTATCTACCCCCTTCAGTTTAGCCGCCTCCCTGACCCAAGACTCTTGTGGTTTTGGTGGTTCAACAGGAACTTCCTCTTCTTTCCCAGAAACTGTCAAAGCCGATTGTTTTTGGGTAAAAGAACCGTCTTTACTTTTAATAGGCGAGAAAAAGACATGAATATTCTTCTGTGACTTGGTCATGTTTTTATTGACCTGACGAGACATGGAATCCCCCAGAGCCATAATCACAACAACTGATGAAACACCAATGATAATCCCAATCATAGTAAGAAAAGAGCGCATCTTATGTGCCATGATAGATGAAAAGGCAAATTTCAGATTCTGCATCTTAGTTTTCCTCCTTTTCTAACTGCGCACTGTCAGACGAAATAACTCCATCTCGAATGACAATCTGGCGTTTGGCATAAGTAGCGATTTCAGGCTCATGCGTTACCATGATAATAGTTTTTCCTTCTTTATTTAGTTCAACCAATAGTTGCATGATTTGGTTACCTGTTTTGGTATCCAAGGCTCCTGTCGGTTCGTCCGCTAGGATAATAGAAGGATTGTTTACCAAGGCACGCGCGATAGCTACACGTTGCTTTTGACCACCAGATAATTCCGAAGGCAAATGATGACTACGTTCTGTCAATTCAACCTTGTCTAAATACTCCTCAGCTAACTTGCGACGTTTTGAAGCCGAAACTCCCGCGTAAATCAAGGGCAATTCTACGTTTTGCAGAGCGTTAAGTTTAGATAGAAGAAAAAACTGCTGAAAGACAAAACCGATTTGTTGATTGCGGACCTTGGCTAGTTGTTTTTCACCGAGTCCAGCTACTTCTTGGCCTTCAAGATAATATTCTCCACTGGTTGGTGTATCCAACATACCAATCGTATTCATGAGAGTAGACTTACCCGAACCAGATGGTCCCATGATGGCAACAAATTCACCCTCATTCACTTCTAGGTTGATATTTTTGAGAACCTGCAGTTCTTGGTCACCGTTACGGTAGCTTCTGCAGATATTTTTTAGACTAATTAGTTGCTTCATCAGCCTTCACCTCTTTTCCTTCCTCTAGAGAAGACGTTGGGTTACTGATGACCTTGACTCCATTTGTCAGACCTGAAGTGATTTCTTGGTTGTCTGCATCAGCATTGCCCAAACCAACTTCCACTTTCTTGGCCTTTTTCTGCTCGTCAAGCACCCAGACATAGTTCTTATCATTTTCAGTCACAACACTTGTTAGAGGAACCAAAATGGCTTTACTCTTATTCTTAACCTCAACACTTACTGAGAATCCTTGTTTCAAATCACCGATTTCACTTGTAACATCGATGGTATATGGATATTTAGAACCAGAATTACCACCTGTTGCGGCAGTAGCTGCACTTGCTGCTTCACCACTAGTTTTAGGATAGTCAGAGATATAGCTAATCTTACCTGTCCAGCTCTTATCTTGGTAAACTTTAGAAGTAAAGGTTACTTCTTGTCCTACAGAGAGGTTGGCAAGGTTATATTCAGATAGTTCACCCTTAACTTGCAAGTTTTCATTACTTACGACATGAACGACTACTTGACTAGCTCCTGTTGGAGATTTAGAAACATTGTGGTTGACTTCAACCACAGTTCCCTCCAGGGTACTGAGAACCGTCATGGCATCCAACTGACTTTGAGCCTTACTTAATTGCGCTTCTGCATCTGCACGAGCATCACGGGCATCACCTAGTTGTGCATCAATAGATGAAACTGCATTTCCTGAGACTGGAGCTGGAGTTTGCCCTGCAGCTCCTTCGCCTCCTGCTGGTGCTGGTAACTGTGGAGCCGGAGCTGAAGCGGCTTCATTTCGTGCTTGATTGAGTTCATTGATATGACGATCTGCCTTAGCTACTGCTCGGCTAGCTGAATCATAGGCCGCCTGGGCTTCTGAACTACTGTACTTGACTAAAGCCTGTCCTTCGCTGACCTTATCACCCACAGAAACAAGGATTTCATCTAAATCTCCCTTACTAGCATCAAAATAAACATATTGTTCATTTTTTGCTGTTACTGTCCCTGACAATAAAACAGAGGACGCCACGCTTCCTTCCTTGGCAACAACAAGATGAGTAGGCTCATCTTTTACAGCGGTCTGAGATGGTTGTCTAAAGAGCAAAATCCCCCCAGCACCTAATACAACTACACTTGCAGCACCGATTGCTGCATACAATTGCCACTTTTTAGCTTTACGATTCTTCTTCATAATGAAACTCCTTTTTGATTTAAAGTTCTTAACAATATTATACAAAAATTATCAATTTGAAACAATAACATTTCAGAACGAAATAATGACATTTGAGGATTTAATTATTGTTCGGAATTTATTTTACAATCATTGTACTAGTTATATAATACACTTTATTTTTGTTTTTTGCAAGCCTTTTCTTTAAATTTTTTTGAACGTAGCAGATTTTTG
>CAJZLM010000227.1:0-2658 GCA_916050595.1 Streptococcus mitis
TAAAATGTTAGAAAACTCAGCTGGTTAACCCAACTGAGTTTTGAATTTTTTTAGTCTTTCCAAAGTTCTTTAACTTTTGCTTGTACTTCTGCATTCTCTAGGAATTCATCATAGGTTTCATCGATACGGTCAATGACGCCATTTTTAGACAAGACAATGATATGGTTGGCTAGAGTTTGAATAAACTCGTGGTCATGGCTGGCAAAGATGATTGATTCTTTAAAGTTTTTCAATCCATCATTCAAGCTTGAGATAGATTCCAAGTCCAAGTGATTGGTTGGATCATCAAGTACAAGGACATTTGATTTTAAGAGCATGAGTTTTGAAAGCATGACACGAACTTTTTCTCCCCCTGACAAGACGTTGACAGGTTTGTTAACCTCATCTCCAGAGAAGAGCATACGGCCGAGGAAGCCACGTAGGAAAGTATTGTCATCTTCTTCTTTACTTGCGAATTGACGCAACCAGTCAAGGATTGACTCTCCTCCTGCAAAATCTGCCGAGTTATCTTTTGGCAAGTAAGAACGGCTAGTAGTTACTCCCCACTTGACAGTTCCTTCATAGTCAATGTCCCCCATGATTGCACGAATTAATGCAGTCGTTTGGATGTCATTTTGTCCAATAAGCGCTGTCTTATCACCTGGACGCAAGATAAAGCTGATATTATCTAAAATAGTCTCACCATCAATCTTTACAGTTAGATTTTCTACTGTCAAGAGATCATTACCAATCTCACGTTCCGCTTTAAAGTTGATAAATGGATATTTACGACTAGATGGTACAATTTCTTCAAGTTCAATCTTATCAAGCATTTTCTTACGTGATGTTGCTTGCCTTGATTTAGAAGCATTAGCAGAGAAACGAGCAACGAATTCTTGCAATTGCTTAATTTTTTCTTCTGCTTTGGCATTACGGTCTGCTAGCAATTTAGCAGCGAGTTCAGAAGATTCCTTCCAGAAGTCATAGTTTCCGACATAGAGTTTGATTTTTCCAAAGTCAAGGTCGGCCATGTGAGTACATACTTTGTTTAAGAAGTGACGGTCGTGTGATACTACGATAACGGTGTTATCAAAATCAATCAAGAAGTCTTCTAGCCATGTAATTGATTGGATATCCAAACCATTGGTCGGCTCGTCCAAAAGAAGGACATCTGGTTTACCAAAAAGTGCTTTGGCGAGGAGAACCTTTACTTTCTCACCGTTGGCCAATTCGCTCATGTTTTGATAGTGCAATTCTTCTGAAATGTTTAGGTTTTGAAGTAGTTGAGAGGCTTCACTTTCTGCTTCCCAGCCTCCAAGCTCGGCAAACTCTCCTTCAAGTTCGGCAGCACGCACTCCATCCTCATCTGAGAAATCTTCCTTCATGTAGATAGCATCTTTTTCCTTCATGATGCTATAAAGTTTTTCATTTCCCATGATAACGACATCAATGGCACGTTCGTCTTCATAGTCAAAGTGATTTTGACGAAGAACAGAGAGACGTTCATCTGGACCAAGAGAGATGTGACCAGTAGTAGGTTCGATATCTCCAGCTAAAATTTTTAAAAAGGTTGATTTTCCGGCACCATTAGCACCGATTAATCCATAGGTATTTCCTTCTGTAAATTTGATATTGACATCATCAAAAAGTTTGCGATCACTAAAACGTAGTGAAACATCAGATACTGTAAGCAATGTTTTTCTCCTATATGTGTAATATATTTATTCTACTAGAAAATACGGAAATATTCAAATTTTTATCTGTCAATTTTGTGTAAATTATATTTACAACTATCTTTACAAAAATCAGTAAATAGCAAGGTTGATTTATTTTGATAAATTGCGGTTATTTCATTAAAAAAATGCTATAATTGAAGGGACTATATCGAAGGAGAACAAAATGACTAAACCCATTATTTTAACAGGAGACCGTCCAACAGGAAAATTGCATATTGGACATTATGTTGGAAGTCTCAAAAATCGAGTATTATTACAGGAAGAGGGTAAGTATGATATGTTTGTGTTCTTGGCTGACCAACAAGCCTTGACAGATCACGCCAAAGACCCTCAAACCATTGTAGAGTCTATCGGAAATGTGGCTTTGGATTATCTTGCAGTTGGATTGGATCCAAGTCAGTCAACTATCTTTATTCAAAGCCAAATTCCAGAATTAGCTGAGTTGTCTATGTATTATATGAATTTGGTGTCATTAGCACGTTTGGAGCGAAATCCCACAGTAAAAACAGAGATTTCTCAGAAAGGGTTTGGAGAAAGCATTCCGACAGGATTCTTGGTCTATCCAATCGCTCAAGCAGCTGACATCACAGCTTTCAAGGCTAATTATGTTCCTGTTGGGACAGATCAGAAACCAATGATTGAGCAAACTCGTGAAATTGTTCGTTCTTTTAACAATGCATATAACTGTGATGTCTTGGTAGAACCGGAAGGTATTTATCCAGAAAATGAAAGAGCAGGTCGTTTGCCTGGTTTAGATGGAAATGCTAAAATGTCTAAATCACTCAATAATGGTATTTATTTAGCTGATGATGCGGATACTTTGCGTAAAAAAGTAATGAGTATGTATACAGATCCAGACCATATCCGTGTTGAGGATCCAGGTAAGATTGAGGGAAATATGGTTTTCCATTATCTAGATGTTTTTGGTCGTCCAGAAGATGCT
>CAJZLM010000228.1:0-2657 GCA_916050595.1 Streptococcus mitis
GGGTGTCGGTGTTTTTGCTTATACTATTTATCAACAAGGAACAGAAACTTTATCAAGAACTTATAAAAAAATTGGAGAAGAAACCAATGTTATTGAGGCGACTGAACCCTTAACGATTCTTTTGATGGGGGTTGATACTGGAAACGAGGAACGAACGGACCCTTGGGAGGGAAATAGTGATTCCATGATTCTTTTGACAGTTAATCCGCACACGAAAAAGACAACGATGTTGAGTTTGGAACGTGATATCCTGACTAAAATTCAGCATAAAGATGGTAGTATTGAAGAAGCGAAGTTAAACGCTGCCTATGCCGGTGGTGGTGCAGAATTGGCTATTTCAACTATTCAGAAGATGATGAATATTCATATTGATCGCTATATTATGGTCAATATGCACGGATTGCAACAATTAGTTGATGCAGTGGGTGGTATAACCGTCAACAACACTCTAGGTTTCCCGATTTCTATCAGTGACCAAGAGGAATTTAATACCATTTCTATTGGTGTTGGGCAACAAACTCTAAATGGAGATGAAGCTCTTGTTTATTCTCGCATGCGCTACCAAGACCCAGAAGGGGACTACGGACGTCAGAAACGTCAGCGTGAAGTCATTCAAAAGGTTGTTGAAAAAGTTCTTAGTTTGAATAGTGTTAGTCACTATCAATCTATCTTAAAAGCCCTAAGTACTAATATGCAAACCAACATTGATTTATCTGCGAAAAGTATCCCAAGTTTGTTAGGTTACAAGGACTCGTTTAAAACGATTGAAACCCAACAATTACGAGGAGAAGATGCCGAATTGCAAGGAATATCTTATCAAATCGTAACTGCTAACCATTTGTTAGAAATCCAAAATCTTTTGAGAACTTCACTTGATAAACCGAAGGTGACAGAGTTAGAGACAAATGCAGTTTTATATGAAAATGTTCTCGGAAATCAAAATGGTATCGGTTTGGGAACAGGTACGATTAATAACACAACAAATCAAGAAGATGTGGAATAATCTATTTTATAGTTAAAATCGTGGGAAATTTCCTGCGATTTTTTCAAAAAAATACGAATAGATAGGTAGGAGGAAGTATGAAAGCAGAAATTATTGCTGTTGGAACAGAGATTTTGACAGGACAGATTGTCAATACCAATGCCCGGTTTTTATCAGAAAAACTAGCAGAGATTGGGGTAGATGTTTATTTTCAGACGGCTGTAGGAGACAATGAAGCTCGTATCTTGTCTTTGCTTGAGATTGCCAGTCAACGTAGCAGTCTGGTGATTTTGACAGGTGGTTTGGGGCCAACTGAGGACGACTTAACTAAACAAACTCTGGCTAAATTTTTAGGGAAAGAATTAGTCTTTGATCCTCAGGCGCAGGAGAAGTTGGATGTCTTTTTTGCCCAGAGACCAGACTATGCCCGAACACCGAATAACGAAAGACAAGCTCAACTTGTAGAAGGGGCGACTTCACTACCGAATGAAACAGGACTGGCTGTGGGAGGAATATTGGAAGTCGATGGAGTGACCTACGTTGTCCTTCCAGGTCCACCAAGTGAATTGAAACCCATGGTCTTAAACCAACTTCTACCCAAGTTGATGACAGGGAGCAAGCTGTATTCCCGAGTTCTTCGTTTCTTTGGAATTGGCGAAAGTCAGTTGGTGACCATTTTGGCTGATTTAATTGATAATCAAACAGATCCGACCTTGGCACCTTATGCTAAGACAGGAGAAGTCACTCTGCGTCTGTCAACAAAAGCTAGCAATCAAGAAGAGGCGAATCAGGCGCTGGATATCTTGGAAAATCAAATCTTGGATCGACAGACTTTTGAAGGACTTTCTTTACGAGACCTTTGTTATGGTTATGGGGAAGAAACTAGTTTAGCTAGCATTGTGGTAGAAGAACTGAAAAAACAAGGGAAAACTATCACGGCTGCAGAGAGTTTGACGGCAGGGCTTTTCCAAGCCAGCGTAGCTGATTTTTCGGGTGCTTCAAGTATATTTAAGGGTGGTTTTGTAACCTATAGCTTGGAGGAAAAATCAAAGATGTTGGATATTCCTGTCAAGGATTTGGAAGACCATGGTGTGGTATCTGAATTTACAGCTCAGAAGATGGCTGAGCAGGCACGAAGCAAGACTCAATCTGATTTTGGCATTAGCTTGACTGGAGTGGCAGGACCAGATAGCCTAGAAGGACACCCAGCTGGGACAGTCTTTATAGGTTTGGCTCAAGAGCAAGGAACTGAGGTCATCAAGGTGAATATTGGAGGCAGAAGTCGAGCAGATGTACGTCATATTGCGGTTATGCATGCCTTTAACCTAGTTCGCAAGGCTTTATTAAGTGACTAACTTTTGATATAATAGTAGATAGGTCTGAGGACCATTAGAATGTAGGAGAATAGAATGGCGAAAAAACCAAAAAAATTAGATGAAATTTCAAAAAAATTCGGGGCAGAACGTGAAAAAGCCTTGAATGACGCTCTTAAATTGATTGAGAAAGACTTTGGTAAGGGTTCAATCATGCGTTTGGGTGAACGTGCCGAGCAAAAGGTGCAAGTGATGAGCTCAGGTTCCTTGGCACTTGACATTGCCCTTGGCTCAGGTGGTTATCCTAAGGGACGTATCATCGAAATCTATGGGCCAGAGTCATCTGGTAAGACAACAGTTGC
>CAJZLM010000229.1:0-2655 GCA_916050595.1 Streptococcus mitis
TTTTACCAAATCGTCATAAGACATGGTCACTGCACGAATAAATCCTTTTTCAAAGTCTGAGTGGATGATACCAGCAGCTTGAGGAGCTTTCATGCCACGTTTAAAGGTCCAAGCACGAACCTCTTTTTCACCAGCTGTGAAGTAAGTTCCAAGTCCAAGTAAGTGATAAGCTGCGCGAGTCAACTTGTCAACGCCTGATTCTGTCAACCCAAGTGCTTCAAGAAACTCTTGCTTGTCTTCTTCGTCTAACTCAGAAATTTCTTCCTCAGCACGCGCAGAAATAACGACTACTTCAGCATTTTCTGTCGCTGCGAATTCACGAATTTGTTTAACATAGTCGATAGAGTCAGGTTCTGAAACAACATCCTCATCCACATTGGCAACATAGAGCACTGGTTTAGTCGTCAAAAGGAAGAGACCTTTGACAACTTTTTGTTCTTCATCTGTAAATTCAATAGTTCGAGCTGATTTTCCATCTTCAAGAACTGGTTTAATCTTTTGAAGAACATTAAATTCTGCTACTGATTCTTTATCTTTTTGCGTACGTGCCATCTTTTCTACACGCGCATAGCGTTTATTAACTGATTCTAAGTCAGCAAGAATCAACTCCAGGTTAATAGTATCAATATCTGCAAGTGGATCTACAAAGGCGTCTTCACGTCCTTGCTCGCGCATCACATTTTCATCATCAAAAGCACGAACTACGTGAACAATCGCGTCTACTTCACGGATATTAGCCAAGAATTTATTCCCTAGCCCTTCTCCTTTTGAAGCTCCTTTTACAATTCCTGCGATATCTGTAAATTCAAATGTTGTTGGAACTGTCTTTTTAGGAGTGATCATTTCAGTCAATTTTTGTAGGCGTTCATCTGGAACCTCAACCATTCCAACGTTTGGATCAATCGTCGCAAATGGATAGTTTGCAGCCTCTGCTCCTGCTTTTGTAATTGCATTAAATAGGGTTGATTTACCAACGTTTGGCAAACCCACGATACCTGCTGTTAAAGCCATAGTTTCTCATTCTCCGTTCACATTTCAATCTTCAATATTATAACACAAAAAGGGAAAACTTGCTAACCCTCTAATCTAAGGCTTCTTAGTCAATAATTTTATTCATTTTTCGATCAAAATCATAGCGCCCCATCATGACAACATGGTCACAATTGCTACATTTTATTTTGATATCTGCTCCTACACGTGTAATTTCCCAACGATTGGCCTTTTTACCTGTTGACTTGATGGTGCAAGCATGTGGTTTTTTCATTTCAACAAAATTTCCAACTTGATACATACTACTCTCCTTTTCTTTTTCGATTATATCATAAAAGAGGCGAGCCATGCTCAACCTCTTTCACTTAATTTGTACGAACTGGTGTAATGAGCTGCATGAAGTCTTCATCAGTGTCTGCTGGCACAAGAGTAAATGGACGAACAGCTGAGATAAAGCTAATGGTCACCTTTTCGCTATTTAAAGCCTTAAGAGAATCAATCAAGTAAGTTGGGTTGAAACTAATGGTCAAATCTTCACCAGTAACCTGGTCAGTATCGATTTCTTCGTTTACTTTACCAACTTCTGGAGAGTGAACATGGGCACTAACAACCCCACCTTTAATTTCAAGCTTCACAGTACCATTTTGAGTCGCACTTGATAAAAGGCGAGCACGCTCCATTGACTGACGTAAGTTTACCACATCAAAAGTAATAGTAGTGTTAAAGTCTGTCGGAATCAAGCGATCTGTATCAGGATAGTTACCTTCTAACAAACGAGTATAGAAGCTAATATTTTCGCTTCTAAAGAGGATTTGATTGTTGGCAAAGAAAATCTCTACAGTTTCAATATCGTCTGTAAATACTGCTGAAAATTCGCGTAGAGAACGGCTAGGAATGACGACATCAAAATCATCACTATTTTTTTCAAGAGTCAATTTTTTCTGGCTTAGACGATGAGAGTCTGTTGCAACTGTTTTTAACTCTTTGTGTTGGCTCAATACAAAATGAACACCTGTTAAAATTGGACGACTTTCTTGTGTACTTGCAGCAAAAGCTGTTTCATTGATAATTTTCTTGAGTAATTTTGTTTCAAGAACCAAAGGAGTGCTTGCTGAAATTTCTTGGATTCGTGGATATTGCTCGCTATCTTTTCCTTTTAGGGTAATTTCTGATTTGCCACTAGTTAAAACAATTTGGTTTTGTTCAATTTCTTTAAAATCAAGAGTCACATCAGGTAGACTAGATACCACATTGATGAAGAAAGAAGCTTCAAGAAGGATCGAACCTAAAGAAGTAATTAACAAACCAGCATCTTCATTTTTTTGAGAAATAAAATTTTCAATTGAAATTTGACCATTTGAACCAATTAAAGTAACACCTTCATTGGTTACGTCAATTTTGACGGTTGATAAAATAGGAATGGCATTTTTAGAGCCAATAGCTCTTTTAGTTGTATTTAAGGCTTGTAGAAATAAATTTTTATTAATTGAAAAATGAATCATGGATTCTCCTTTATTCTTTTTATTATTAGAAGGATAATAGTAATAATAGAGTCTGTGAAATCTGTGGAAAACAGACTTTAAACAAGTCATATCAAGTTTTTGGGCTTGTTTAAAAAATGTGGATAAAAAAGATAATAAAGTAAAAGTTATCCACAAGTTATTT
>CAJZLM010000230.1:0-2591 GCA_916050595.1 Streptococcus mitis
TATGAAGCAACGTTTTCAGGTTTAACAGAACCACCGTATTGAACACGAACTTTGTCTGCAACTTCTTGACCAAAGTCAGCAGCTACAACGTCACGAACAACTTTACACATTTTTTGTGCGTCGTCTTGTGAAGCTGATTTACCAGTACCGATAGCCCAGATTGGCTCATAAGCGATAACTGTTGAAGCTACTTGTTCTGCAGTCAATCCAGCAAGAGCAGCTGAAACTTGAGCACCTACGAATTCTGCTGCTTTACCAGCTTCGTAAGTTTCAAGGCTTTCACCACAACAGATGATTGGAAGCATACCGTTCGCAAAGATTGCTTTTGCTTTTTTGTTGATATCTTCGTCAGTTTCATGGAAGTAGTCACGGCGTTCTGAGTGACCGATAACAACGTAGTCAGTACCGATTTCTTTCAAAACTTGTGGGCTAGTTTCACCAGTGAAAGCACCTGCATTTTCAAAGTAGCAGTTTTGAGCAGCAACTTTAAGGTTTGAACCTTTTGCAGCAGCAAGAACAGTTGTCAAATCAAGAGCTGGAGCTGCGATACCTGCTTCAACAAGATCTGATGAAGGAAGTTTTGATGCAACTGCTTCAACGAATGCTTTAGCTTCTTCTGGATTTTTGTTCATTTTCCAGTTACCAGCGATAAATGGTTTACGTGACATTTCACATACCTCTTTTTTCAATTTATTTTCTATTTATTTTATCACAATTAGACACAGCTTGCAAATCTTACTCGGATTTCAAGCCTGCTTACATGGATTAATCCTTCCAGAGATCCATGGCATTTCTGAAATCTGCCGATACCTGTGTCAACTGAGGGTTGCTTGCTTCTCTCTCTGCCCGCTTGGCCTCTATTTGAGCCACACTTTTAATGCCTTCATGGCGCCAATTTCTCAAAATCGCCTGAATGTACTTCCAGTTTGATTTTCCATTCAAAACAGCTTCACGAAGAGCTTCCTTAATCACGTCAGCACTTGTTCCATCTTCCTTTAGCGTCTTGGTCAAATCCTCAATCTCAAAAGGGGTCAATAAGCGCCCCAACTCCTGCTGAAAGGTTTCCACCAAATCCTTGAGCTGATTTTGAGGTGTCAACTGGTCTGAACTTGAATGAGCAACTCCAAGCAAGTCATCCAAACGTTCCAAAGCCAAACTAGCATCAAAAAGCAATTCAATTTCACCATTCAATTCGATGGTTCGATACTGAAGCAGTCCCCTTTCCGTCAGATTGGAAATGGCCTGATTGACATCCGAAATTTCCTTGCCAATCCTTTCAGCAATCTGGCTTGGCGACATTTCTTCTAAGCCTGTCGTATTTTGCAAATAGAAAAATTGCCAGACCAGAAAATCATCGCTAGACGGAAAGAGTTCCTTAAAATGCAAGAGCAGGGCACTCGGTAAAACCAAGTTCCCTGATTTAAAAGCGTCTAAATATGTCATAATTCCTCTTATAAATACCCAAATGCAGAAGCATCATCTTCTATTTTTCTCCAGTCAAAAGGGGTTTCCTGATAGACCGCATAATTCACCCAGTTACTGAAAAAGAGGGCTGCTGATGAAGACCAACAAAGACAAGGTGTCTGGTTGACATCATCATCCTTAAAGTAATTTTCTGGAATATGAGGATCCAAACCTGCATCACGATCTCGGAAATATTCATTTGCCAAGGTATCACGGTCATATTCCAAATGCCCAAAACTATAAATTTCTCGTAAATCCCGACTGGCCAAAATCGAAACCCCAACCTGAGGACCCTCTGATAAAATCTCGAGATTGGTTTTATTTAAGACCTCTTCCTTAGAAATCTCCGTGTGCCGTGAATGAGGGGATACATAGCTATCGTCAAAGCCTCTAAAGAGAAGATGACCTTCCTTTAAGGTGTCCTGAGGATAGATACCCGATAACTTACTGTCCATCTGGTATTTTTCCACTCCATAGCGCAGATAAAGACCAGCCTGAGCACCCCAACAGATATGAAGGGTCGAATAGACATGGGTCTTGGACCACTCAAGCACCTGACTGAATTCCTCCCAATAGTCCACTTCCTCAAATGGTAAATGCTCAACTGGAGCACCCGTGATAATCATGCCATCAAAATACTCATCCTTGACTTCAGGAAAAGTTTTATAGAAGGTCTCCATGTGTTCTGAACGAGTTGTCTTGGAACGATGGCTCTCCATATAGAGAAAATCAATATCCAGTTGCAAGGGTGTATTGGCCAAATGGCGTAACAACTGGGTTTCTGTGACCATTTTCTGTGGCATGAGGTTTAAAATTAAAATCTTCAAAGGACGGATATCTTGGTGGGCAGCACGTTGATCATCCATGACAAAGATATTCTCTGTCCGCAAAATTTCAACAGCTGGCAATTTTTTATCAATTCGAATCGGCATAACTCTCTCCTAACTGTACTTTTCAGGAATCATTGCATATGTTTGAAACTCTTCGAAAATCTCTTCAAACCTCGTCAACGTTGCCTTGCCGTGCGTATGTTACTGACTTCGTCAGTTTTATCTGCAACCTCAAAGCTGTACTTTGAGCAGCCTGCGGCTAGTTTCCTAGTTTGCTCTTTGATTTTCATTGAGTAT
>CAJZLM010000231.1:0-2587 GCA_916050595.1 Streptococcus mitis
TCCCATGGTTTATGGAGAGGTTCCTGTTTATGCGAATGAAGATTTAGTAGTGGAATCTGGAAAATTGACTCCCCAAACAAGTTTTCAAATAACCGAGTGGCACTTAAATAAACAAGGAATTCCGGTATTTAAGCTATCAAATCATCAATTTATAGCTGCGGACAAACGATTTTTATATGATCAATCAGAGGTAACTCCAACAATAAAAAAAGTATGGTTAGAATCTGATTTTAAACTGTACAATAGTCCTTATGACTTAAAAGAAGTGAAATCATCCTTATCAGCTTATTCGCAAGTATCAATTGATAAGACCATGTTTGTAGAAGGAAGAGAATTTCTACATATTGATCAGGCTGGATGGGTAGCTAAAGAATCAACTTCTGAAGAAGATAATCGGATGAGTAAAGTCCAAGAAATGTTATCGGAAAAATATCAGAAGGATTCATTTTCTATTTATGTTAAGCAACTGACTACTGGAAAAGAAGCTGGTATCAATCAAGATGAAAAGATGTATGCGGCTAGTGTTTTGAAACTCCCTTATCTTTATTATACGCAAGAAAAAATAAATGAAGGTCTTTATCAGTTAGATACGACTGTAAAATACATATCTGCAGTCAATGATTTTCCTGGTTCCTATAAACCAGAAGGAAGTGGTAGTCTTCCTAAAAAAGAGGATAATAAAGAGTATTCTCTAAAAGATTTAATTACGAAAGTATCAAAAGAATCTGATAATGTAGCTCATAATCTATTGGGATATTACATTTCAAACCAATCTGATGCCACATTCAAATCCAAGATGTCTGCTATTATGGGAGATGATTGGGATTCAAAAGAAAAATTGATTTCTTCCAAGATGGCTGGGAAGGTCATGGAAGCTATTTATAATCAAAATGGATTTGTATTGGAGTCTTTGACTAAAACAGATTTTGATAATGAGAGAATTGCCAAAGGTGTTTCTGTTAAAGTAGCTCATAAAATTGGAGATGCGGATGAATTTAAGCATGATACAGGTGTTGTCTATGCAGATTCTCCATTTGTTCTTTCTATTTTCACTAAGAATTCTGATTATGATACAATTTCTCAGATAGCCAAGGATGTTTATGAGGTTCTAAAATGAGGGAACAAGATTTTTTAAATCATTTTCTCAAGAAGGGATATTTCAAAAAGCATGCTAAGGTGGTTCTAGCTCTTTCTGGTGGATTAGATTCTATGTTTCTATTTAAGGTATTATCTACTTATCAAAAAGAGTTAGAAATTGAATTGATTCTAGCTCATGTGAATCATAAGCAGAGAGTAGAATCAGATTGGGAAGAACAGGAATTAAGGAAGTTAGCTGCTGAAGCAGAGCTTCCTATTTATATCAGCAATTTTTCAGGAGAATTTTCAGAAGCGCGTGCACGAAATTTTCGTTATGATTTTTTTCAAGAGGTCATGAAAAAGACAGGTGCGACAGCCTTAGTCACTGCCCACCATGCTGATGACCAGGTGGAAACGATTTTGATGCGTTTGATTCGAGGCACTCGTTTGCGCTATCTATCAGGAATTAAGGAGAAGCAAGTAGTAGGAGAGATAGAAATTATTCGTCCCTTCTTGCATTTTCAGAAAAAAGACTTTCCATCAATTTCTCACTTTGAAGATACATCAAATCAGGAAAATCATTATTTTCGCAATCGTATTCGAAACTCATACTTACCAGAATTAGAAAAAGAAAATCCTCGATTTAGAGATGCAATCTTAAGTATCGGCAATGAAATTTTAGATTATGATTTGGCAATAGCTGAATTATCAAAGAATATTGATGTAAAAAATTTAGAGAAGCTATTGTCTTACTCTGAGTCGACACAAAGAGTTTTACTTCAAACTTATCTGAATCATTTTCCAGATTTGAATCTTACAAAAGCTCAGTTTGAAGAAGTTAGACAAATTTTAAAAACTAAAAGCCAGTATCGTCATCCGCTTAAAAATGGTTATGAATTAGTAAAAGAGTATCAACAGTTTCAGATTTGTAAAATCAGTCCGCAGGCTGATGAAAAGGAAGATGAACTTGTGTTACACTATCAAAATCAGGTATCTTACCAAGGTTATTTATTTTCCTTTGGACTTCCTTTAGAAGGTGAATTAATTCAGCAGGTACCTGTTTCACGGGAAACATCTATACACATTCGTCATCGAAAAACAGGAGATTTTTTGATTCAAAATGGGCATAGAAAAAAACTCAGACGTCTATTTATTGATTTGAAAATCCCTATGGAAAAGCGAAAATCAGCTCTGATTATTGAGCAATTTGGTGAAATTGTCTCAATTTTGGGAATTGCGACCAGTAATTTGAGTAAAAACACGAAAAATGATATAATGAACACTGTACTTTATATAGAAAAAATAGATAGGTAAAAAAATGTTAGAAAACGATATTAAAAAAATCCTCGTTTCACACGATGAAATTACAGAAGCGGCTAAAAAATTAGGTGCTCAATTAACCAAGGACTATGCAGGAAAAAATCCAATTTTAGTTGGGATTTTAAAAGGATCTATTCCTTTTATGGCAGAATTAGTCAAATATATCGACACTCATCTTGAAATGGATTTT
>CAJZLM010000232.1:0-2575 GCA_916050595.1 Streptococcus mitis
TAGGGTTCTCTTTCTCTTTTCTGAAAACTTTCTTCCTTTTTCCATGAAATGTGGTAAAATAAAAGAAAGAAGCTGACAAAGGAGACAGGTATGGAACAAACATTTTTTATCATTAAACCAGATGGTGTAAAAAGAGGACTAGTGGGTGAAGTGTTGAAACGCATCGAACAACGTGGATTGACAATCGAAAAATTGGAGTTGCGTACACAGCTTTCAGAAGAGTTGATTGACCAGCACTATCAGGACTTGGTTGGTCAAAGTTTTTACCCACCGATTCGTGAATTTATGACTTCAGGACCGGTTCTTGTAGGTATCATTTCTGGTCCCAAAGTAATTGAAACTTGGCGGACTATGATGGGGGCAACTCGTCCAGAAGAAGCTTTACCAGGAACTATTCGAGGTGATTTTGCAAAAGCTGCTAGTGAAAACCAAGCTATTCAAAATGTTGTACATGGTTCAGATTCAGAAGAGTCAGCTAAGCGAGAAATTGCTCTTTGGTTTGACGGAAAGTAGTAAAGGTTTGATGTAAGGGTTACTTGCATCAAACTTTTTTGCATTTTAGAGTAGAAAACTGACAGTTGAGAAATATTCTAGCAATGGTGAGGATTTCTAGCATATAATAAGAGCAAGTAAGGGAGGAAGAATGATGGAAAAAATGAAAAAGCAAATTCGTATTTTGTTATTGCTGACAGTTTTTGGTATTAGTAGCTGTTCTTGTTTAAGTTTATCGACTTGGGCCTTGATGTTAAATCAAAACTGCTTCTATTATTTAGTTGGCATGTTGCTCCTTGCCAGTATTGGTGCAGGAGTAAACTACTATAGAGGGCAGGGAAATCAATCTTATTCAGTTTTTAAGGAAGATAAGCAACAATTCTTGTATAGTCTGTTGCTATTGGTAAATGTTTTGGGTTTAGCTTTAATTGTCATAGAACATATCCTTGCAGGAAATACATCTGTAGAAGGGTTTGTGGAAGCCTTTCTACCGAGTTTCTTTTTCTTATTTGGGATTGATTTGCTAGTCTTTTTACCGATTCAGAAGTATGTAAATGGAGTGAAAAAGTTTTTGGGAAAGAAGGAAATCTGTTTTATTAGTGGACTAGCTATTCTAATCTTTCTCAGAAATCCTTGGATGCTATTATCCATGACCTTTTATATTGCCTTGGGAATGCTATTTCTAGGACTGTTGGTGCCAAAAGTTATTCGCTGGGAAGTTTCATTTTACAGCCATTTGATGAGAGATATCTTGTTAGTTGTCTTCTTGCTGTTTCTATTTTAAGAACAAAAAAAGAGATAGTTCTAGTTTTACAATTTATAATATGGAATTCACAGATAATATCTCGACAAAGGGCAACTTTTTGGTATAATAGAAACATGTACACTAAAAACGAAGAAGAGTTACAGTCCTTAGGGGAACGTTTGGGCTATTTATTAGAAAAAAATGACGTCTTAATTCTAACTGGTGAACTTGGAGCAGGCAAAACGACATTTACAAAAGGTCTTGCTAAAGGATTACAGATTACTCAGATGATTAAGAGTCCAACTTACACTATCGTAAGAGAGTATGAAGGTCGTCTTCCACTTTACCACCTAGATGTTTATCGTATTGAGGGGGATGCTGATTCTATCGACTTGGATGAGTTTCTCTTTGGTGGTGGAGTGACTGTCATCGAGTGGGGGAATCTTTTAGGTGATGCCTTACCAGATACTTATTTAGAGTTGGAAATTCTAAAAGAAGAAGACGGTCGCAGATTAAACTTCAAAGCCAAGGGTTTGCGTGCAGAAAAACTCTTAAAGGAGCTTCAACATGGAGTATGAGTTGCTCATTAGGGAAGCAGAAGTTGAAGATGCGGCTGAATTAGTATCATTTTTAAATCGTGTCAGTGTAGAAACAGATTTTACCAGTCTGGACAGGAATGGCATTTTGATGACAGATACTGAGATGGAGTTGTTTTTGGATAAACAGGCTCACTCTGAAAATCAAATCACTTTACTGGCCTTGCTGAATGATGAAATTGCTGGTCTTGTGAATATCACAGCTGATCAACGCAAGAGAGTTCGTCATATTGGAGATCTCTTTATTGTGATTGGTAAGAAGTATTGGAATAATGGACTGGGGAGTTTGTTACTTGAAGAAGTCGTAGAATGGGCACAGGCTAGTGGCATTCTTCGTCGACTTCAACTAACTGTCCAAACTCGCAATCAGGGTGCAGTTCATTTATATCAACAGCATGGCTTTGTAATTGAAGGTAGACAAGAGCGCGGTGCGTACATAGAAGAAGGGAAATTTATAGATGTTTACCTGATGGGTAGACTGATAGATTGATAGAAATATGGTTAAAAAAATTATTGGAATGGTGCTAGCTTTTCTAGCTGTGACAGTTTTGGGTGTCGGTGTTTTTGCTTATACTATTTATCAGCAAGGCACACAAACCTTATCAAAGACCTATAAAAAAATAGGGGAAGAAACCAAGGTTATTGAAGCAACTGAACCTTTGACCATTCTGTTGATGGGGGTTGATACTGGGAATGTAGAGCGTACAGATCAGTGGGCTGGAAATAGTGATTCCATGATTCT
>CAJZLM010000233.1:0-2552 GCA_916050595.1 Streptococcus mitis
CTCAAATATACTTCTATTTTAGATTTTCAGGAATCGGCGCATTGAAATTCCTGATCCGATTGAACCGATAAAAATTCCAATCACAAATAATAAGGCAATCATCAGTGGACTGAATACTTCTGGTGATATCATTGAAAGGTTCTGACCAACCAATGACTTATTAACAGATTGGTAAACCATTTTATAGACAATAAATACCAGAACTGATGGAAGTGTTGCTCCAAGCAAACCAATGAAGGCACCTTCAAGCAAGAAAGGTCCGCGGATATAGCCATTCTTAGCACCTACTAAACGCATGATTTGAATTTCACGGCTTCGTGAAATAATGGTGATACGTATAGTATTAGAAATCAAGAACACCGCAATGAAAATCAATAATCCAGCGATAACTAGTCCCCAAACACGAATAAATGAAGCTAACTTAAACAAGCGTTCTGTATTAGCACCACCATCTTGAACTTCTGATACACCTTCGATTTTCTTAGCCTCTTCTGCTACCGTCTTTACATCACTTGGTGTATTTGTATCAACGATATATGCATCATAGAGTGGATTGGCATCGCCCTCAAAGATTTTCCAGTTGTCCCCCATTGTTTCTGTCAACTTTTCATATTGTTCTTCTTTACTTGAAAACGTAACACTTTTAACGGTTGACATACCTTTCAAAGCATCATATACCTTATGGTAGTCGTTATTTGTAACAGTTTGACCTTCTTTTTCAATGGTCTCACTATTATCAGCTACGTCCTTACGAATGTATACCATTACTCGGACATTATTTTCGATATCTGTAGCTAGTTTAGCCGTATTAAAGATAACAGATGCAAATATTGCAACCAAGGTCAAAGTAATCATAACTGAACTAACAGCAGCTACTGTCATCCAGCCATTTCGTTTCAAACTTTTTAACGATTCAAATAAATGACGAAAAAATCTACTAATCATCGTATCCATATTCTCCTTTAGCTTCGTCACGAACGACACGGCCATTTTCAATGGCAATGACACGGTGGCGCAAGGTATTTACAATCTGACTGTTGTGGGTAGACATCAAGACAGTTGTACCTTGGAGATTGATGCGTTCCAGCAAGTTCATAATTTCCCATGAATTATCTGGGTCCAAGTTTCCTGTTGGTTCGTCCGCAATCAATACTTTTGGATTGTTTACAATGGCACGTGCAATTGCAATCCGTTGCTGTTCTCCCCCTGAAAGTTCATTTGGGAAAGAACGAACCTTATGCTTCAATCCAACCAAGTCTAAGACTTCCATAACACGTTTTTTGATATTACGGCGACTTTCTCCAATTACCTCCATTGCATAAGCAATATTTTCATAAACGGTTTTCTTTGGTAACAGTTTATAATCTTGGAAGACAACCCCAACACTACGACGTAGGAGAGGAACATCATTCTTTTTAATTTTAACCAGATTAAAACCAGCAACAGATAAGCTTCCTTTTTCGATTTTTACTTCGCGATACAAAGAACGAATAAAGGTTGATTTCCCAGCTCCTGAAGGTCCTACGATGTAAACAAATTCCCCTGGTTGAACGCTTACCGAAACACCACGTAGGGCAGTCGTTCCGTTGTCGTATTTTTTGACGACATCTCTCATTTCAATAATTGACATGTGAGTTCCTTTCTATCTTAGCTGATTCTCCACTTGAGATAGGCATCAATAAAACCATCTAGGTCTCCATCCATAACCTTATCTACTTGTGCAACTTCAAAGTTAGTTCGATGGTCTTTTACCATAGTATATGGCGTGAAAACATAAGAACGAATTTGACTTCCCCATGTGATTTCCTTTTTCTCACCCTTGAGGGAATCGACTTCCGCAGCTTTCTTCTCCTGCTCCATTTGATAGAGCTTAGCCTGCAACATCTTCATGGCACGATCTCTATTTCCATACTGGGTACGATCGACTGTTGACTGAACGACAGTTCCCGTAGGAATGTGTGT
The DNA here is from genome assembly GCA_916050595.1 of Streptococcus mitis. Classification (GTDB taxonomy): domain Bacteria; phylum Bacillota; class Bacilli; order Lactobacillales; family Streptococcaceae; genus Streptococcus; species Streptococcus mitis_CY. The sequence goes on from CAJZLM010000233.1 coordinate 1,963, forward strand.
CAAACGCACACCTGTGGAAACCTTGTTGACGTTTTGTCCACCAGCACCACCTGAACGGAAAGTATCCATCTTGATATCATCTTCACGGATTTCTACTTCAATAGTATCATCCAATTCTGGCATCACTTCTACAGATGTGAAAGAGGTGTGGCGACGTTTAGCAGAGTCAAATGGTGAAATTCGTACCAAACGGTGTACACCCATTTCTGACTTGAGAAGACCATAGGCATTAGGTCCTTCAAAAGATAAGGTTACTGACTTGATACCAGCTTCATCTCCTGCTTGGTAATCCAATACTTCCACTTTAAAGCCTTTAGCATTTCCATAGCGAGTGTACATACGAAGCAACATATCACCCCAGTCCTGAGCCTCGGTACCACCCGATCCTGGATGGATTTCCAAAATCGCATTATTATGGTCATAAGGTTCTGACAAGAGCAAGGTCATCTCGTAACTGGTCATCATCTTAGCAAGTTCTGACAACTGTTCAACCAATTCTTCATGCACCGACTCATCTTCAGCTAAAAAGTCTAATAAAATTTCGACTTCATCCTGCAACTCTTCCATTTTGTGGAAGGTGTTGTAGGTGT
>CAJZLM010000234.1:0-2536 GCA_916050595.1 Streptococcus mitis
GGTTATTGAATTGATTTTTTGATGCTTCTGTTGCTTGACGAGCACATGATTTGGCTTGAGCAAGTACACTGTCCACAGTGATTTCACCTGACTCAACCTGTTCTTTGGTTTTAAGAACAAAATCTGTAGCCTGCTCCTTAACTTCTGTCAGTTTTTCACAGACCTGCTCCTTGGCATACTCAGGATCTTCTCTCAAATCATCTAGAAAATCTTGAGCCTGACTGCAAACTTGTTTGCCCTTGTCGCTTGTTAAAAACAAGGCAAGAGCTGCACCTGAAACGGTTCCTAAAAGGATTGAGGATAGTTTACCCATAAGAATTCTCCTTTTTTATTTTTTGAAAAATTTACTTGCTACACGAAGAGCTGACAAACTTGCACCAGTCTTAAGTGTTTTTGAACCAGCTGAAGAAGCTTTCTTGCTCAAGACACGCGCATGGTCATTGAGGTCTGAAACAGATAGAGATAAATCTGCCACTGCACTAAAGAGTGGATCAATCGTTGCCACCTTGACATTGATATCATCTGCCAAGACATTGACCTTAGCCAGCAATTCATTGGTATGATGCAAGGTCACATCCACATCTGAAGTCAAGGTTTTAATCGTCTTCTCTGTTTCATCGATAACACGTCCAAGCTTTTGTACAGTAATGATTAAATACACTAAAAATACAATCAAAGCAAGGGCTACAAGAATATATGCAACTTCTAACATTTAGTTTTCCTCCTCTGAAATATAGTAAGGGGCCTTCTTTCGATTTTGATATAGAATGATAAAAATACCCAGTCCTATAAGAACAACTGATAGCCATTGAGAGACTCGAAGGCCAAAGAACATGAGGCTATCTGTTCGCATGCCTTCGATGACCATACGACCGAAACCATACCAAATCAAGTAGAAAGCAGTGATATGGCCTCGTCTGAGACTCTTCCATTTTCGTCTAAAAATCAGAATCAAGGCAAATCCAAGAAGATTCCATAGAGACTCATAAAGGAAGGTCGGTTGACGGTAGCTCCCCTCAATATACATCTGGTCACGGATAAAGCCAGGTAGATAATCCAGATTATCCACTGCTGCACCATAGGCTTCTTGGTTAAAGAAATTGCCCCAGCGACCCAAACTTTGGGCAATCATGACGCTAGGCGCCGCAATATCTAGGAAATCCCAAGTATTGATGAGTTTACGATCAGCAAAAATATAGAGTACAAGAGCCCCAGTTATCAAACCACCGTAAATGGCCAAACCACCATTCCAAATGGCAAAAATTTCTCCCAAGTTCTGACTATAGTAATCAAAACGGAAAATGACATAGTAGAGACGAGCTCCTAAAATAGCCAGAGGAAAGGCTATCAAGATAAAATCTAAAATATCGTCTGGTATAATTTTCTTTCTAGGCGCTTCTTTCATGGTCAAATAAACCGCAAGAATCAAGCCTGTCACAATACACAAGGCATACCAACGAATGGCTAGAGGGCCTAGATGAATAGCAATTGGATCAAGCATTAGGCACCTCGTTTTGAGCAATAAGATTTGTCAAGCGTTCTTCGAACAAACGCGTCGCATCAAAGCCCATTTCCTTGGCACGATAATTCATGGCAGCAGCCTCAATCACGACAGAGATATTACGACCTGTTTTAACTGGAATGCGGATACGAGGAATGCCTACGCCAGAAATTTCTATTTCCTCTGCATTGTTTCCAAGGCGATCAAAGGTCTTATGCGTATCATAATTTTCCAAGTAAACAGCCAGCTGGACTTGTGAAGAATCCTTGACCGCACTCGCACCGTAGAGGCTCATAACATCGATAATCCCAACCCCACGAATTTCAATCAGGTGTCTCAAGATTTCAGCCGGTTCACCCCAAAGAGTAATCTCATCCTTGGCAAAGATATCGACACGGTCATCAGCTACCAAGCGGTGACCACGTTTGACAAGCTCTAGACCTGTCTCACTTTTACCAATTCCACTATCGCCCTGAATCAAGACACCCATACCATAGATATCCATCAAGACACCGTGCACACTAGTACGTTCCGCCAAACGAGAATCCAAATAGCTAGATAACTCTCCAGACAATCGACTGGTCGCCGTACGGCTAGTTAAAATAGCAATCTTACATTCTCTGGCTGCCTTTAGCATCTCCTCGGGAACCACCAAACCTCGAGCAACAATGACCGCAGGTGTCTCAGGTAGAAACATTTTTTTCAAGACTTGGTAACGATTGTGAGAGGACATCGAAACAAGATAGGACCACTCCTTCATTCCCAAGAGCTGGATTCGCTCTGGCGTGTAGTAGTCAAAATATCCTGTCATTTCAAGACCAGGTCGCGTAATGTCCGCGGTATTAATTTCCTTTTCAAGTAATTCTGGTTCGCCATAGACAATGTCTAGTCTAAGCTTTTCAATCACTTCTTTTACTAAAACCGACATCATTTCCTCCTTCAAATGAGTTCTTCTTTCTATTATATCAAATTGTAGGAGGATATTTGAGATTTTTGCAGGCTTTGGAGTATTTATTTATACTCAATGAAAATCAA
>CAJZLM010000235.1:0-2528 GCA_916050595.1 Streptococcus mitis
TCACAAGAAAATACTGTAAAAGCCTTAAATCAATTTGTAGAAAATCACAATTTCCATTTTGAAGAATTGAAAAGTTATACCTGTAAATATTCCAGAATGATTGAAAAATTCATTGAAACTAGTGATAATAGCAATAAAGTAGAATTAAGTGTTGATGAGTTCAAAGACTTGTTACATCTTAGTCCACGTTACTCACCTAAAAATATTGTTTCAAATTTACTATTAAAAATCAAAAAAGATATTGTCAAATACCACCCACAGTTTGATATAAAGATTGTGAAATCAAGTGAGAATCAAATCAGAGGTTTTTCCATTGCATGGTAGTTTTGGTGTTCGCTTGGTGTTTAGACAATAGTAAAATAAAATAGGGGCTCTAAACCCTTGCTACGAAAGGAAAAAAACTCAATGGCTACTATTCAATGGTTTCCTGGTCACATGTCTAAAGCGCGTCGACAGGTGCAGGAAAATTTAAAATTTGTTGATTTTGTGACGATTTTGGTGGATGCACGCTTACCTCTATCTAGTCAAAATCCTATGTTGACCAAAATTGTTGGTGACAAACCAAAACTCTTGATTTTAAACAAGGCGGATTTGGCTGATCCAGCAATGACCAAGGAATGGCGCCAGTATTTTGAATCACAAGGAATTCAGACGCTAGCTATCAACTCCAAAGAGCAAGTGACTGTAAAAGTTGTAACAGATGCGGCCAAAAAGCTCATGGCGGATAAGATTGCTCGCCAAAAAGAACGTGGCATCAAGATTGAAACCTTGCGTACCATGATTATCGGAATTCCAAACGCTGGTAAATCAACTCTCATGAACCGTTTGGCTGGTAAAAAAATTGCCGTTGTCGGTAATAAACCAGGGGTTACCAAGGGGCAACAATGGCTCAAAACCAATAAAGATCTTGAAATCCTAGACACGCCAGGAATTCTTTGGCCTAAGTTTGAAGATGAAACTGTTGCGCTTAAGTTGGCCTTGACTGGAGCTATCAAAGACCAGTTGCTTCCTATGGATGAGGTGACCATTTTTGGTCTCAATTATTTCAAAGAACATTATCCAGAAAAGCTGGCTGAACGCTTCAAACAAATGAAAATTGAGGAAGAAGCACCTGTTATTATTATGGATATGACCCGCGCCCTCGGTTTCCGTGACGACTATGACCGTTTCTACAGTCTCTTCGTGAAGGAAGTCCGCGACGGCAAACTTGGTAACTATACCTTAGATACATTGGAAGACCTCGATGGCGACGATTAAAGAAATCAAAGAACTCCTTGCAACAGTCAAGGACTTAAATAACCCTATTTTTTTAGAACTCGAGCAGGATAATCGCTCAGGAGTTCAAAAGGAAATCAACAAGCGTAAAAAAGCCATTCAGGCAGAATTGGATGAGGATCTTCGTTTGGAATCCATGCTTTCCTATGAAAAAGAACTTTATAAGCAAGGATCGACCTTAATTGCAGGTGTTGATGAGGTTGGTCGTGGTCCTCTGGCTGGGCCTGTAGTCGCTGCAGCTGTTATTTTACCTCAAAATTGTAAAATTAAAGGTCTCAACGACAGCAAGAAAATTCCTAAAAAGAAACATCTGGAGATTTTCCAAGCAGTTCAGGAGCAAGCCTTGTCAATCGGCATTGGTATCATGGATAATCAGGTCATCGACCAAGTCAATATCTATGAAGCAACCAAACTAGCTATGAAGGAAGCAATCTCCCAGCTCCGTCCTCAACCTGAGCACCTTTTGATAGATGCCATGAAACTGGATTTGCCCATTTCACAAACTTCCATCATCAAAGGTGATGCTAATTCCCTCTCCATTGCAGCGGCTTCTATAGTAGCCAAGGTGACACGTGATGAATTGATGAAGGAATATGATCAGCAGTTCCCTGGCTATGATTTTACTGCTAATGCAGGATATGGAACTGCTAAACACCTAGAAGGCCTCACAAAACTAGGAGTTACCCCAATTCATCGAACCAGCTTTGAACCCGTTAAATCACTGGTTTCAGGAGAAAAAGAAATTTAAGTTAGAAGGAATGATTATGGAGGAACAGTCAGAAACACTCAGTTCCAAGAAAGAATTTGCCTTTGCCTCAAGCACCATACTATCCCAAGTTGGACGAGGAATCATCGTTGGTCTCGTTGTCGGAATCATCGTCGGATCCTTTCGGTTTTCAATCGAAAAAGGCTTCCACCTGATACAAGGACTTTATCAAGATCAAGCGCACTTAGTGCGCAATCTTTTTATCATTGGTCTATTTTATTTAATGGTTTGCTGGCTCAGTGCGAAATTAACTCGGTCAGAAAAAGACATCAAAGGTTCAGGAATTCCTCAAGTTGAAGCCGAATTAAAGGGACTGATGACCCTCAACTGGTGGGGCGTACTTTGGAAAAAATATATTCTAGGAATTTTGGCTATTGCTAGTGGCCTTATGCTAGGGCGTGAAGGACCAAGCATTCAACTCGGAGCAGTTGGTGGTAAAGGAATTGCCAAGTGGCTCAAATCCAGTCCAGTAGAGGAGCGTTCCCTT
>CAJZLM010000236.1:0-2527 GCA_916050595.1 Streptococcus mitis
AAGAAATCAATCGAAGAAGGTAAGACAACTGAATGGGTAGACGAAAAAGGAAACCCAATCAAACCTGTCACACCAGGAACATACCCAGCAGGATCAACTCCTAACTACGAACTAGTAGGAACAGTTACAAACCCAGAAACAGGCAAAGTAATACACATCTTCAAACCAGTAACTAAGAAACCAGTGACAGTATGGGTAGATGTCAATGGTAAACCTGTGAAACCATTAGCTGAAGGTGATAACCCAGCTGGAGAGATTCCTGGATATGCATTGGTAGATACAATAAAAGTTGAAGGAACTGGTAATGTCATCCACGTATTTAAACGTACTACAAATGGAAGACCTCAAAAAGAAGGTTCTACAAATGGAGGATCACTCATTCCATCTCAACCAGGTTCTCCAGCAACACCTTCAACAAATCCAACAAATCCGGTGAGACCGACAGACCCAAGTCAACCAGAAACTCCAGTAGTTCCTGCAGACCCAAGTCAGCCAGCAACACCAGCTACCCCAGCTACCCCAGCTGGTCCAGCAACTCCAACGATGCCATCGGCACCAGTAAATGGTGAAGCACCACAAGCTCCAGCAGCTTCATCAGAAGCTAAAGGACAAGCAGAGCTTCCAAACACTGGTACAGAAGACAATGCTAGCCTAGCAGCACTTGGACTTCTTGGAGTATTGAGCGGATTTGGACTTGTTGCTCGCAAGAAAAAAGAAGACTAATTTTAATTAGATTTTCTGACAAGAAAAAGGAGTAGGATATGTACTGCACCCCAAAAGTTAGACAGAAAAAATCTAACTTTTGGGGTGTTTTATTATGAAATTGAGTTATGATGATAAAGTTCAGATCTATGAACTTAGAAAACAAGGATATAGCTTAGAGAAGCTTTCAAATAAATTTGGGATAAACAATTCTAATCTTAGGTACATGATTAAATTGATTGATCGTTACGGAATAGAGTTCGTCAAAAAAGGAAAGAATTGTTACTATTCTCCTGAACTAAAACAAGAGATCATTGATAAAGTTCTTCTTGAGGGGCATTCACAAATTAGGGCGTCTCTGGATTATGCTCTTCTAAGTAGTGGATTACTTTCGAATTGGCTGGCACAATATAAGAAAAACGGGTATACTATTGTTGAGAAAACAAGAGGGAGACCACCTAAAATGGGACGTAAGCCAAAGAAGAGATTTGAAGATATGACAGAATTAGAACGTCTTCAAGCAGAAAATGAGTACTTGAGAGCGGAGAATGCCATTCTAAAAAAGTTGAGAGAACTCCGATTGAGAGACGAAAAGGAGCAAGAAGAAAAACGGAAATTGTTCAAGGACTGGTAACAGAGTTTTCTTTAGATATCCTTCTAAAGATTATTAAACTTGCCCGTTCAACTTATTATTACCACTTAAAACAGCTGGATCAAAGCGATAAAGATTATGATATTAAAGCTGAAATTCAGTCAATTTATACTGAGCATAAAGGAAATTACGGCTATCGTCGCATGACTCTAGAATTACGAAATCGTGGCTTCGTAGTGAACCATAAGAAGGTGCAGCGTCTGATGAAAGTACTTGGTTTAACGGCTCGAATTCGCCGTAAACGGAAGTATTCTTCATACCAAGGAGAGGTTGGCAAGAAAGCAGATAACCTTATTCAACGTCAATTTGAAGCAACCAAACCAATGCAAAAGTGCTACACAGATGTGACAGAATTTGCCATTCCAGCAAGCACTCAAAAGCTTTACTTATCGCCAGTTTTAGATGGTTTTAACAGCGAAATCATCGCTTATAATCTTTCTACATCACCGAACTTAGAACAAGTAAAAGCTATGTTAGACCAGGCTTTCGGTGAGGAACATTACGAGAATACCATTCTCCATAGTGACCAAGGCTGGCAATACCAACACGATTCTTATCATCGGTTCCTAGAGAGTAAGGGAATTCAAGCATCCATGTCACGTAAGGGTAACAGCCCAGACAATGGTATGATGGAGTCCTTCTTTGGGATTCTGAAATCGGAAATGTTTTATGGTTATGAGAAGTCGTTTCAGTCGCTTAAGCAATTGGAACAAGCTATTGTAGACTATATTGATTACTACAACAATAAACGAATTAAGGTAAAACTAAAAGGACTTAGCCCTGTACAATACAGAACTAAATCCTTTGCTTAAATTAATTGTCTAACTTTTTGGGGTCAGTACACTTCTGCAGCTTTTTAATCTGGTGGAAAATAGCCCAACTGCTCAGCGATGTGAATCGCCTCCTGCCTGTTAGTCACTCCCAATTTTGAAAAGATATTGGCCAAGTGATTGGAAACTGTACGTTTACTCACATAGACCTTGTCACAGACATCATCAATGGTCAAGCCATTTCTAACCAGTTCTAGTATCTCGATTTCTCGTGGTGTTAACACCTCTACCATCACTTCATCTGAAAAGACCTTACCACCTAGATAAATCTTTTCCAGTTTTTTCACCAACTCATCTGGGTCCATACTTTTGTCCAGAAAGCCATAAGCCCCCATAACTTTAG
>CAJZLM010000237.1:0-2508 GCA_916050595.1 Streptococcus mitis
CCTTAAAATTATTATACCATAAAGGAGTAGCAACTTGACTATTAAAGAAATAGAGGAACAACTAAAAAGAGTAAGGAAAGGGAACGAACTTATCCAGAGATTGCAACTAAAGTACCAGAGTTTAGACAATGGGCTATTATCAGGATCCAATCAATTCACTACAAGGGTAAGCACAAGCAAAACAAACAACGCTGAAAATAAACTGATTGAGACTTTGGAATTAAGAGATAAGATAGTGGAGCAGATACAAGCTATTATGGATGAACGATTTGAAGTTTTGAACATGATCAATCAGTTAGATGATGTAGTAGAAAATTTGGTTTTGGTAATGTTATATGTGAACAACCTACCTATGGCTCAGGTTTGTAAGGAGTTAGATTTTAGCAAGGTACAGATTTACAGAATTAGGAAAAAAGCCATTGAGAACTTGGCCAAGGTGGAAAATGCCAATCGATAAAGAAGAGACGATAAAACAAGCATACAAATTTCTAAAAAGCTATCACTCGTTGGTTAAACTGAGCCTAGGCGGTCAAGATGGAGCATTTGAAGCCAAAGCGATGGAGCTACTGCGCGTGATCGAAGCCTTCAGGGACAATCTGGACGATGTACGACGTGAGATATTCGCCAATCTCTTTACAAGACGAACTGGAGAGAGGTTAAAGTTATGGCAGATATACGAGACACTAGACATTGATAGGGCTGAGTATGAACGTCTCAAAGCTGAGATACTGCTAGACTTTGCTAAAAGCTATCGTGGTGGTGTTTTGTTGAAAAAAATTTGAGATTTAAGCGAGAGAACATGGACATTTATGGACACATATCGCCAGTTGTTGAACAGCTAATAAAATGTTAGCAGGTATGAACAAGTATGAACATATTCCACCAGTCGTTGAAAAACTAAAAAATGCTCTCTAGGTCTGAAAAGTTCCTACATATTCCACCAGAACGGAGAGTTAGAAGAGTAAATGTTGGTAAATGTAGGCTGAGGCTTCATATTCGCCCCCTATTTTGCTTTGTTTCGTAAAACACCACGGATAAACTACAAGCCCTTAGAAACGAATCTGGGGGTTTTTGTGAGGTCATAATCTTATAAATCACGCGCTCCATGGTATAATATATCTATCAGCAATCAGAAACCAAAGTATGGAAAAGTATGTACATATTTCATCAGAAAACAAAAAAGCACGTTTGACCGTGCTAGTTTCTTGCCTGCTGAACTCGTCAAATCTTAGCCCTTTTGTGGGGCTTTTTTTGCTCCCCTTTTTGCGTACTTTGGGGGAGCAAGTAGTAAAAAGTAATGTTAGTAATTTTTATTAAAAAGCGCGTGATATAAGGGTCAGGAAGCCCTAAGGAAACCTAAAATAATAATTCTTTTATTATGTAGAAAAATGACTATCATTTGTGTATGTATTTTCTGTCTCAAAAGCTATATACTGAAAATGAAACTTGTTTGAAAGAGGATACTGCACGATGATTTATTCAAAAGAAATTGTTAGAGAATGGCTAGATGAAGTGGCAGAGCGGGCTAAGGACCATCCAGAGTGGGTGGATGTTTTCGAGCGTTGCTACACAGACACCTTGGACAATACGGTTGAAATCCTAGAAGATGGTTCAACCTTTGTCTTGACTGGGGATATTCCTGCTATGTGGCTTCGAGATTCGACAGCCCAACTCAGACCCTACCTGCATGTGGCTAAAAGAGATGCCCTCCTGTGTCAGACCATTGCAGGTTTGGTCAAACGTCAGATGACCTTGGTGCTCAAGGATCCTTATGCCAATTCCTTTAACATTGAGGAGAACTGGAAGGGGCACCACGAGACAGACCATACCGACCTTAATGGCTGGATTTGGGAACGCAAGTATGAGGTGGACTCGCTTTGCTATCCTTTGCAGCTGGCTTATCTCCTCTGGAAAGAGACTGGCGAGACTAGTCAGTTTGATGAGACTTTTGTCGCAGCGACTAAGGAAATTCTCCATCTTTGGACGGTGGAACAAGACCACAAGAACTCTCCTTATCGTTTTGTCCGAGATACGGACCGCAAGGAAGATACCTTGGTAAATGATGGCTTTGGCCCTGATTTTGCAGTGACAGGCATGACCTGGTCAGCTTTTCGTCCGAGTGATGACTGTTGCCAGTATAGTTACTTGATTCCGTCCAATATGTTTGCTGTGGTAGTCTTGGGTTATGTGCAAGAAATCTTTGCAGAATTGAATCTAGCTGATAGCGAGAGCATTATTGCTGATGCTAAGCGCCTCCAGTCTGAAATCCAAGAAGGAATCGAAAACTACGCCTACACAACCAACAGCAAGGGCGAAAAGATTTATGCCTTTGAAGTGGATGGCCTAGGAAATGCCAGCATCATGGATGATCCAAACGTACCAAGTTTGTTGGCTGCGCCTTATCTGGGCTATTGCGACATTGAAGACGAAGTGTATCAAGCAACTCGTCGCACTATTCTGAGCCCAGAAAATCCCTACTTCTACCAAGGAGAATACGCTAGCGGTCTC